>JAYSFH010000435.1:2691-3916 GCA_041913405.1 Dongia sp.
CCGCACCGAGCGCGTGAGCCGCACCGGATTCTCGGTGACGCCCGCGCGCAAGGAGCCGCCCGCCCCGGCCATGAACAAGACCGTGCTCAAGGCCGGCTCGCAATTCTCGGCGATGCGGTCGACGGATTCCTGCAGGTTGGCCGGCAGGTCCTTCTCAATCGGCTTCAGCGCCTCGTTCAATTCGTAATAGGCATGCTGCTCGCCGGTGGTGCTGACCATGAGCATCCGGAGCCCCGGCCTCGCATGCTTCGGGTCGAAGCCGGTCACGATCTCCAGCGGGTCCATGACATTGGTGCCGCCCCAGCCCGAACCGGGTTCGGCGACATGGAAGTAGCGGCCGGGCGTCGACTTGCGGCCGCGGATCTTGATGCCGGTGTCCTGCGCGCCCAGCACCTTGCCGGCCTGGTGCTCGGAGAGCACGCCGGTGATGTGGTCGTCCACGACGACGACCTCGTCCACCTTGCCGTACCATTGCTTGGCGAACATGCCGATCGTGGCCGAGCCGCAGCCGACCCGCATCCGCTCCTCGATCTTCCCGTTGATCAGCGGCGGCTTGCCGGCCTGGATGATCGCAGTGGCGCCCTCGTCCACCGTCATCTCCACGGCTTCGCCGTTGCAGAGACGGAGCAGCGCGTCGCAGGTGACGCGGCCCTCCTTCTTTCCGCCATGGGTCAGGTGGTTGACGCCGCCCAGCGACAGCATCTGCGAGCCGTATTCGCCAGTGGTAACATGGCCGACCGGCTCGCCGTCCACCCGGACCAAGTTCCGCTCCGGCCCAAGATGGCGGTCGGTGTCGATCTTCACCTTGACGCCGCAATAGCTGAAGATGCCCTCGGTCACCACGGTGACGGTATCGACGCCGTCGACCTTCGACGAGACGATGAAGGGCGCCGGCTTGTAGTCGGGGTAGGTCGTGCCCGCGCCGATCGCGGTGATGAAGGTGCTCGGCGACTTGACGATCTCGCCATTCCATTCGGTGTTGCCGCCGCCCAGGAAAGGCACCACTTTCTCCCCCGCCTCGATCGTGTGTTCGAGCACCACCAGCGGATCGACGCGGACCAGCTTGCCGTCCTCATTGGCGTAGCGATCGCAGGCGCCGGCCTTGCCCGGCTTGATGTAGCAGGTGACGGGACAGGCGTCGCAGCGCACCAGATCCGGATCAGCCATGCTTGGCCTCCTTGCGCGCCAGCAGCGCGGCCCGTACGCGGTCGGGGATCGCCGGGAT
>JAYSFH010000436.1:0-3912 GCA_041913405.1 Dongia sp.
AACAGCCGGCCTCGCGACGCGGGGCGGCACCATCGGGCGCGTTTCGCCGCCCCATCTCGAATCCCGGGTCGAACCGGGGGAGGCCACTGAATGAATCGCCGCGGGTTTCTGGCTGGAGCGGGTGTCACCGCTGGAGCCAGTGTCGCCTCCGCATTGCCCAAGCCTGCCATCGCCCAGGACAAGACCGAATGGAAGATGGTGACCGCCTGGCCCAAGGGCATGGCGGGGCTTGGCTCCGGCGCCGAGCGGCTGGCCGACCGGATCGCCAATCTTTCCGGCGGGCGGCTGACGGTGAAGGTGCTGTCGGCGGGCGAGCTGGTGCCGGCGACGCAGTGCCTCGACGCGGTCTCCCAGGGCGGCGCCGACATGGCGCATGATTTCGCGCATTACCATCTCGACAAGGCGCCGGCGGCCGGCCTGTTCTCCTCGGTGCCCTTCGGCCTCGGGCCGGACGAGTTCGCGGGCTGGATTTCCTTCGGCGGCGGACAGGAACTCTGGGACGAGCTCTACGGCCCGTTCGGCGTGAAACCCTTCCTCGCCGGCAATACCGGCGTGCAGATGGGCGGCTGGATGAAGAAAGAGATCAACTCGGTCAAGGATCTCGCCGGGTTCCGTGTCGCGGTCTCATCCGGCTACGCCACGCAGGTGCTGGCGCGCCTCGGCGCGAAACCGGTCAACCTTCCGGTGGGCGAGATCTTCGACAGCCTGCAGTCGGAGAACCTCGACGGCGCCGAGTGGATCGGCCCCTACAACGATCTCTCGCTCGGCCTCTACAAGATCACCAAGCTCTGCTATTGGCCGGGCTTCCAGGAGCCGGGCTGCGGCATCGAATGCCTGGTGAACAAGCGCAAGTATGACGAACTCGCCGACGACTTGAAGCAGATCGTCGCGGCTGCATGTGCGGCCGAGAACGCGATCTGCCAGGCCGAGTATGCCGGTCGCAATCCCGCGGCGCTCGCGACCCTGGTCAACGAGTACAAGGTGCAGCTGAAGCAGTTTCCCCGCCCGGTCATCGCCGCCTTCGGCACGGCGGCCGGCGAGACCATGCAGGAGCTCTACGACAAGGGCGACGACACCACCCGCAAGATCGCCAGCTCCTATTTCAAGTTCAGGAAGCAGGCGATGGCCTGGACCCGCGTCTCCTACGCAGCCTTCGCCGACGCGCGGGACGCCAAGTTCGACTACCCCACCGGCTGACCCACGCCACAGGCCGATCGGGCTTCCCTTACGACCAAAGTCGCGGTTTCCGAGTCGGACGAGCAAATGGCTTGAACTGACGGGCGAAACTGCACAATCTGCTGACGCGCCGTTCGGGTATCGCAAACGGGCGGCGCGCGGCGCATGCGCTGAAAACAATAAATTGCGGTCAGTGGAGGACGTTCTGGGGAGGCCGTTCCGGGCCGGAACCTGACGTCATAACCGAATAGTCGCCCGGTCCTCGCGGACCGGGAGAAGGGGAACGCCAAGCCATGGGCGCATTGCTCGCCGTCAGCCGTGCGATCGACCGGGCCAACGCCCTGATCGGCCGTCTCGTCATGTGGCTCATCCTGGCCGCCACCCTGGTCAGCGCCGGCAACGCGGTCTCGCGCAAGGCCTTCGATCTCTCCTCGAACGCCTTCCTCGAGCTGCAATGGTACCTGTTCGGTGCGGCTTACCTCTTCGCCGCCGCCTACACGTTGCAGCGGAACGAGCATATCCGGATCGACATCATCTCCAACCACCTGCCTAAAGGCGCACGCCACGCGATCGAGCTTTTCGGCCATGTCTGCATGCTGCTGCCGTTCTGCGCGCTGATGCTCTGGGAGACCTGGCCGAACATGATGGAGTCCTACCGGATCGGCGAAGGTTCCAGCAATTACGGCGGGCTCATCGTCTGGCCGGCCAAGGCCTGCATCGTCATCGGCTTTGCGCTGCTGTTCCTGCAGGGCATCTCGGAACTCATCAAGCGCATCGCGGTGATCGCGGGCGCAATCCCCGAGTTCCAGGAAAGCCACCACACGCCCCTGGCGGTCGAGTAGCGGGGCGCGCCGATGGAAGCTTTCCTGATCGCGAACATGGCCCCGATCATGTTCGCCTCGCTGGTCGTGGTGCTGCTGCTCGGCTATCCGGTCGCCTTCGCCCTCGCCTTCAACGGGTTGCTCTGGGGCGTCATCGGCATCTCGCTCGGCCTGTTCCACCCGACCTTCTTCCAGGCGCTCCCAGAGCGCATCTTCGGCGTCATGGGCAACGAGACCCTGCTCGCCATCCCGTTCTTCACCTTCATGGGGTTGATCCTCGAACGATCCGGCATGGCGGAAGAACTGCTGGAGACGGTCGGGCAACTGTTCGGGCCGATCCGCGGCGGCCTCGCCTATGCCGTGATCTTCGTCGGCGCCCTGCTCGCCGCCACGACCGGCGTGGTCGCCGCCTCGGTGATCGCCATGGGCCTCATCTCACTGCCGATCATGCTGCGCTACGGCTATGACCGGCGGCTCGCCAGCGGCGTGATCGCCGCCTCCGGCACGCTGGCGCAGATCATCCCGCCGAGCCTGGTGCTGATCGTCATGTACGAAGGCGCGATCGTCCCCGGCCTGGTTCTCTCCGGCCTCTATGCCGGCTACATCCTGCTGGTAACGCTGATCAAGCCCAACTTCGCGCCGGCCTTGCCGAAGGAGTTCCGGACGCTGAAGGGCTTCCAGCTTCTGCTCCGTGTCGTCGTAGCGCTGGTGCCGCCGCTGATCCTGATCTTCCTGGTGCTGGGCACGATCTTCATCGGTGTCGCGACGCCGACCGAAGGCGGCGCCATGGGGGCGGTCGGTGCGCTCGCGCTGGCCGCGCTCACGCGCCGCTTGAACTGGGGCATCGTGCGCCAGGCGCTGGAATCGACCACCAAGCTCTCGGCCTTCGTGCTGTTCATCCTGATCGGGTCGCGGGTCTTCAGCCTGACCTTCTACGGCGTCGACGGCCATGTCTGGGTCGAGCACCTGCTGACCGGCCTGCCGGGCGGCGTGATCGGCTTCCTGGTCGTGGTCAATGCACTGGTCTTCGTGCTGGCCTTCTTCCTCGATTTCTTCGAGCTGGCCTTCATCGTGGTGCCGCTGCTCGGCCCGGCGGCCGCGCATCTCGGCATCGACCTCATCTGGTTCGGCGTTCTGCTCGGCATCAACATGCAGACCGCCTTCATGCATCCGCCGTTCGGCTTCTCGCTGTTCTACTTGCGCTCGGTGGCGGCCAAGGCGCCCTACAAGGACCGCGTCACCGGCCAGATGACCGCACCGGTGACCACCGCCCAGATCTACTGGGGCGCGATCCCCTTCGTCTGCATCCAGATCCTGATGATCGGGCTCACCATCGCCTTCCCCGGCATGGTCATGCGTTATCAGGATGTCGATCACAGCGCACCACCGGCCGCGGTCGACACCCAGCAGCCGTCGGGCGGCCCCGACTTCAACACCGGGCAGCCGAATTTCGGCGCCACGCCCGCCCCGGCACCCGAAAGCGGCGCGCCCGCCGCGCCCAATTTCGGGACCACGCCCGCGCCGTCGCCTTCGGGATCGGAAGCTCCTGCCGACGGACCGAACTTCGGCACCTCCTCCGGCTAAAGAAAAAGGGCTCCGGATCGCTCCGGAGCCCTCTTGGTTCTGACGAAGCGGCTGACTAATTGAGCTTGCCGGCGCGCTGCTGGTTGTACATGAAGTTGTCGTAGGTGCCGTCGGCGACCTGGAACCAGAGATATTCCTCGTTCCGGAAGGCCTTCACGGATTCGAACACCTTCTTGAAGTCGGCGCTCTTCTCACTCATCTCGGCGCAGGTCTGCTGCGCGGCGTCGAAGCAGGCCGAGAGGATCTCGTTCGAGAACGCCCGCAGCTGCACGCCGCGGCCGACCAGTTCGCGGAGCGCCTTCGGATTGAGCGCATCATACTGCGCCTGCAT
>JAYSFH010000437.1:0-301 GCA_041913405.1 Dongia sp.
ACGTCCTCGTTCTTCGGCGTATGGTCGATCGAATCCTCGCCGACGAAGACCGCGTCGCCCTGGCTGTCCGCCTTGTAGACCCGGACGATGCCCTTGGGCAGCGGCACCCCGACATGCGACTTCTCGTCGTTGACGAATTTCAGCTTCACCGTGGCGTTCACGCGGTCCGCCTCGCCGAAGCTGGTCGAATAGCGGCCCCAGACATTGGCGGCATCGGTGATCAGATACTGCTTGGTGACCGGCACGCCACTCGCCGCCATCAGCGCCACCTGCTTGGTCTGGTTCTGCTGGATGGTGACCG
>JAYSFH010000437.1:311-3881 GCA_041913405.1 Dongia sp.
ATAGAGGTGATATTCGAAAGCCTGTTCCTCGACCATCTTCGGCGCCGCCATGGCGGTCTCGGCCAGCATCGGCGCCGGCGCCATGTCGCGGCGCAGCATGTCCTGCACCTGGTTCACCGAGCCGGCGACCAGCTGCAGCTTCGCGTCCTTATAGGTGACGCCGCTCTGGTTGGTGAGCGTCACCAGCCCGTTCAGGTCGATGGTCTTCTCGTCGGCCGAAAGCGAAGCGACATAGTCCGCCTGCCAGGCGAGCCCGCGCGAGAGATAGGAGAGCGCGACGGTGGTCGGCCCCGCCTTGTCGGCGAGCGCCTTGGTGACCAGGGTCGGCCGCGCGCGCAGGTTTGCCGGCACGCTGCTGAACACCAGGCGCCCGGGCACCGCGGTCTCGATCCGGTCGCCGATCTGCAACACCACCATGCCCTCGGCGACCGAGAGCACCTTGGCCTCTTCCGACGTATCGGCGCCGGTGGTCGGGTTGGTGCGGATGACGCGGATGGTGCCGCCGACCGACTTCTCTAGCAGCTTCTGGGGGGTGAGCAGGTCGAAGTCGAAATTCTGCTCGGTCACCTGGAAGCCGCCGCCTTGGGCGGTGAGCAGCGCGGTCTCCGGCCGGATCCCGGCCGAGACGTCGACGAAGGCGAGCTCGTTCAGGCCGGATTTCAAATCGACCTTGCGCTGGTCGCGAATGAGCGCGAGGTCGGAATTGTAGATGGTGACCGCGATGCCGGTCTGCGCGTCGGTGCCGACCGAGACTTCGTCGGCCATTGCCGGTGTGGCGGTGAACGCAGCCGCGACCAGAACGGCGCGGGCGAGAGTGGATTTCGTCGGGATCATTTTGCCTCCGAATTACCCAAAAGGGCTTCCCCGTGATGTCGCAGGGTTATGACGGTGCCGGCCGATCTCGGCAAGACTATGGCGAGGGCTGGGCAGCGGCAAGGCGGCCGATGGTGCGCCCTATCACTTATCAAAGCTCCAGCTTGGCCGCGTTCTTGATCGCGCAAACGTGAAGCGTGGCGCTGCGCCCGCGGAGTTCGATTTCATGCGCCTTGCCGATCTCGGCCGGGAGTTTTGCCGCCTGCAGCAGCGCCTGCGAGACGACCAGCTGGCAATTGAGCTCCTTGGTCGCGGTCTCAAGCCGGCTCGCGGTGTTCACCGTGTCGCCGACCGCAGTCAGGCTCTGGATGTTGCCGAAGCCCATCTCGCCGACGATTGCGGGCCCGTAGTGAATGCCGATGCCGATTCGCAGTGGCGCTTTCAGCTCTTCGCCGAAGCTCGCGTTCATCTCGGCGAGGTTGATCGCCATGCGCCGGGCGGCATCCAGCGCCTGCATCGCGGCGTTGCCGCTCTTGCCGTCGACGCCGAACAGCGCCATCACGCCGTCGCCGATGAATTTGTCGAGATGCCCGCCCGAGGCGATCACCGCCTCGCCCATGGCCCGGAAGTAGCGGTTCAGGAGGAACACCACGTCATAGGGCAGGCGCTGCTCGGAGAACTGGGTGAAGCCGCGGATGTCGGCGAACAGCACCGCGATCTCGCGCTCCTTGCCGGAATGGAAATCGCTGCGCGCCTGGGTCTGGCTCGGGCTGGCGATCGACGTCAGCAACGGCACCACTTTCACGTAGCCCTGCGGCTTCGCCTGGCAGGCGAGGCGCGTGCCGGGCGCGGCGCCGACCCGCGCCAGCACCTTGAGCTCCTCGATGCTCGGCGGCGGCAGCGTGGCGTCGCCGGCGAGAATCCGCACCCGGCAGGTCGAGCAGCGGCCGCGCCCGCCGCAGACCGCGGCATGCGGGATGTTGCCGATGCGGCTCGCCTCCAGGATCGTGCTCCCGGGCTGGATGCTGACCACGCGGCCGTCCGGATAGGCGACGCGGAGCGCGCGATGCCGGATCAGCCAGTCACGGCTGTAGCGCGTGACCAGCACGCCGATCACGATCACCCCGTAGCCGACCAGCGAGATGTTGAGCCAGAGATAGAGCGCCTCGACCGCCTCGCGGCCGGGCAGGTTGCGCCGCGCCGCCATGTCCTGGAACCAGCCGGGCTGCTTGGCGAGCGCCAGCACTTCGCGCGCCGCCTGGGAGAAGCCGAGCAGGGCCAGGACCGGGATCAGCAGCGCCGCGGTGTAGAGCGCTGCCCGCGCCTTCGGATACCAGGGCTTCAGCCGCAGCCAGAAGGCAAGGCCGATGCAGCCGTGAATCCAGGTGACCAGCACCGCCGCGGTTTGCACGGCGGCCAGGACCGGATTGGAGGCGAGCGCCAGCACCGTCTCCTCATAGGCGTCGTCGAGACCGAAGGCGTAATGCGCGACCGCGGTGCCGAGGAAATGCAGGGTGAGCAGCGGCGGGATCGAGAGGCCGAGGATCAGCTGCGCGCCTTCCGAGGCCGGCATACGCAGGCTGTGCCGGTTGTAGAGCGCGCGCATGCCGAGCGTGAAATGCGTGACCAGCGAGAGCAGGAACAGGATCTCGATCGGCGGGAAGCGCCAGAAGGCGAGAAACGGGATCCGTCCCCAATCCATTGCCTCCAGCGAGATGAGGCCGAGCGCGTGGTTGAGATTGTGGGTCAGCACATAGGAGAACAGGATGAGGCCGGTGGCGAGCCGCAGGCGTCCCAGCAATAGTGTCGAATTGACCGCCAAGCCGCGCTCCCGATTTGGCAACTTCCTCAGCGCTATGATAAGAGCCTCGGGCATGAAGCACTACCAAAACCACACTTTCCGTAGGCGGTAATGGCTGAGGAATCGCCGAAGCCGCTGCTGCGGGACTTCGCCGCCGAGCGCCAGGCCGACCGCCAGCGCCGCCGCGCCGAGCGCCGGATGATGCTGGCGAGCGGCCCGGCCTCGCCCTGCGTCAGCGTCTGCCAGATGGACCCGATGACCGGCTATTGCGTCGGCTGCCTGCGGACCCTTGACGAGATCCGCGACTGGATCATCTCGACCCCCGACGAACGCAACAAGATCCTCGCTGAGCTTCCCGGCCGCAAAGAACGGTCGGGGTTGTGAAAGACTCCGCCGCGCGCAACCAGACCGGCTTCCTGCTGCTGGTGAGCATCACGCTGTTCTGGGGCATCAACTGGCCGGCGATGAAGCTCTCGGTCAACGAGGTGCCGGTCTGGGCATTCCGCACCATCTGCCTGCTGGTGGGCGGCATCGGCCTGCTGGCGATCTGCCGCGCCTTCGGCTACAGCCTTTATGTACCGCGCGAAGAGCGGCGACCGCTGCTGGTCGCGGCACTGGGCAACATCACCTGCTGGCACATCTTCTCGGCGCTCGGCGTGCACCACATGGCGCCGGGCCGCGCTTCAATCCTCGCTTTCACCATGCCGCTCTGGGCCGCCGTGATCGCCGCACTCTGGACCCGGGAGCGGCTGACCGGCTTGTCCGTCGCGGCGCTGGCGGTCGGCGCCGCGGGCCTCGCCGTGCTGGTGGTGCCGGACTGGGCCAACATCGTCTCACGCCCCGCGGGACCCATCTTCATGATCCTGGCCGCGATCTCCTGGGCTTCGGGCACGGTGGCGCTGAATCGCTATCGCTTCACGATTCCCACGGCGGCTTTGGCGGGCTGGCAGAAGCTG
>JAYSFH010000438.1:0-3874 GCA_041913405.1 Dongia sp.
ATTCGGCCCGGGTTTCCAGGACGTTCGAGACGGTCGGGCCGGCGGTCGTGCACATCCTCGCCCATGGCGGGGAGAAGAGCCGCGGCGGCACCGGCTCCGGCGTGCTGTTCGCGCCGGACGGCTATCTGCTGACCAATTCCCATGTGGTCAGCGGGGCCGCGAAGCTGTCCGGCAGCCTGACCGACGGCCGCCAGTTCGACGCCCAGCTGATCGGCGACGATCCGGCGACCGATCTCGCGGTGCTGCGCCTGCAGGGTGCCGGCTTGCCGCATGCGAATTTCGGCAGCTCCGGCCGATTGAAGGTGGGGCAGCTGGTCATTGCGATCGGCAATCCCCTGGGCTTCCAGGCGACGGTCACCGCCGGCATCGTCAGCGCCCTCGGCCGCACCTTGCGGAGCCCGAGCGGGCGGCTGATCGAAAGCGTGATCCAGACCGACGCACCCCTGAACCCCGGCAATTCCGGCGGCGCGCTGGCCGACGGCAACGGCCGGGTGGTCGGCATCAACACGGCGATGATCGGCCGCGCCCAGGGCCTGTGCTTCGCGATCGGCATCGACACCGCGATCGACGTGACCACGCGGCTGATGAAGGACGGCCGGGTGCGGCGGAGCCGGCTCGGCTTGGGCGCGCAGACCATCATGCTGGATGCGCGGCTGGCGCGACGCCTGCGCCGCGCCGAAGGTTCGGCGGTCCAGATCCTGGAAGTACAATCCGGCGGCCCGGCGGCGGAAGCGGGTCTCATCAAAGGCGATGTCATCCTCGACTTCGCGGGCAGCCCGGTCTTCACCGTCGATGACCTGCACCGGCTGCTGACCGCCGAGATCGCCGGCCGCTCGACGCCGCTCACGGCGATTCACGGTGCGGAGATCCGGACCGTGGAGCTGAAGCCGGCGATCGACGCCTAGCCAGCGCAGCGCACTGTTTGCTCCGACAATTTTCGGAGATTGGGCGGCCACTTTTCTGTCTCGCAAACCGGAACAATGCCGGATGGCCTTCATTTGGTTAAGAGCGGCGGACAACGTCGCTTGTCAGAACCCGAGTGAAGGAGATTTGGATGGCGCAGACAGGAGGACGTGGTTTCGCCTCGATGGATGAAGACAAGCAACGCGCAATCGCAGCGAAGGGCGGCCATGAGAGCGGCGGCAACTTCCGCAACGACCCGCAGCGCGCAGCAGAGGCCGGCCACAAGGGCGGCCAGGTGAGCGGCGGCAACTTCAAGTTCAACCGCGAGCGGGCGGCAGAGGCCGGACGCAAGGGCGGGTTGCGCTAGCGCAGAGAGGCTCTACGCCGACCACCATCAGAGGAGGCGTATCAAGTGGAAGCGGAGAGGCCCATCCTCTCCGTTTCCCGTTTGATTCTGGGCTACTTGCCGGCGCCGGCGGTCAGGCCCTTGATGATGTAGCGCTCGAGCACGATGCCGATCACCACCAGCGGCGCGATCGCCGAGGTGGCGAGCGCCGCCATCGCCCACCAGCTGATGCCCTGCGATCCGGTTTGGCTGGCGACCATCACCGGCAGGGTCTTGGCGTTGGTGCCGGTGAGGAGTGCTGCGAAGAAGTATTCGTTCCAGCAGAGGATCAGCGACAGGATGAAGGCCGCCACCATGCCGGGCAGCGCGATCGGCATCACGATCCGGAAGAACACGCCCCAGACCGAGAGGCCGTCGACCTGCGCCGCCTCGTCGAGCTCGACCGGGATGGTGTCGAACTGGTCGCGCATGATCCAGATGACGATCGGCAGCACCGTCAATGTATAGAGCAGGATGATGCCGATCCGGGTGTCGAGCAGCGCCAGCTCCTTGTAGAGGACCAGGAAGGGGAGGGCGAGCACCACCGGCGGCAGGATGAGCTGCGACAGGAAAAAGAAGGAGATGTCCTTGTTCCGCATCCAGAGGAACTTGTACTGGAAGCGGGAGAGGCCGTAGGCGGCCAGCGAGCCGATCAGCACCGCCAGCAGCGAGGCGCCGACCGAGGCGATGATGCTGTTCAGAAACCGCCCGAGGAACTCGTCGCGGACGGTCGAGACCTGGTCGATGGTATCGGGCGAGAGGCCGAGCGAGCGCCAGCCGATCCAGGCCGGCTGGAAATCCACCCATGGCACGATATGGCCCTGGGTCACGTCGCGCGCGGTCTTCAAGGTGGTGGTGATGGTCCAATAGACCGGGAACAGCGACACGAAGGCCCAGAAGATGAGCGCGACATAGATGCCCGCGCGGCCCAGCAGGCGCTTGTTGCGCTGGGCCGGCGTCTCGGCGGCGCCGCTGGTGGGGATGGCGGTCATGACTGCCACGGTTGTTCTCCGCCGGTCTTCCAAGCTCCGCCGTCATCCCCGCGCGTGGCGCGGGGATCCACGCCTTGGGGCTCGAAGAAAGAGAGCCGTGGATCCCCGGACCAAGTCCGGGGATGACGTGATGAAACGCCGCTCACGCGCTGTTTCATCACGTCACCTTCTTCATATGCTTGCTGACGAAGTTCAGCAGCAGGGTGACGAAGATGATGATCAGCACCAGGTAGAACATCGCCAGCATGGTGCCGTAGCCGACGTTCGATCGGTCGCGATACTGGCGGAAGATGTAGCTGGAGACGGTGTCGGTGGCGCCGCCGGGGCCGCCATAGGTCATGTTGATGACGATGTCGGCCAGCTTCAGCTTGAAGATGATGCGCAAGACCACCGCGGTCGCCGATACCGGCAGCATCAGCGGGAAGGTGATTTTCCAGAACGACTGCCAGGGCGTCGCGCCATCGACCCGCGCGGCTTCCTGCACGTCCTTCGGCATCGCCTGAAGGCCCGCCAGCAGCAGGATCATGATGAAGGGGATCGAGACCCAGGCATCCAGGGCCTCGATGCTGAAGCGCGCCGCCCATTGCGTGCCGAAGAAGTTGGGCGAGCTCCAGCCGAGCTCCTTGGCGAGGTGCGCCAGCGGGCCGAAGCGCACTTCCATCAGCGACTTGCCGACCATCCAGGAGACGGCGACCGGGCTCAGCATGAAGGGGATCAGGAAGGCGACGCGCCAGAACTTGCGGGCGCGGATCTCGGCATTGAGCAGCAGCGCCAGCCCGAAGGCGATCGCATACTCGACGAACACCATGATCACGTAGAAGACCATGTTGCCGAGCGCCTTCCAGTAGAACTCGTCGTGGAACAGCTCGACCAGGTTGTCGATACCGTTGAAGCGGCGGCCCTCGAAGGAGGAGAGGTTCCAGTCGGTGAAGGCGATGTAGAGGCCGAAGAAGGTCGGGAAGATCACCACCGCGACGGTGTAGAGCGCGGCCGGCAGCACGAACAGCGCGCGCTGCCCAGCCTCGCCGCGGATCATCACCTGCGCCGCCCCGAGTGCCACCGCCCAGACGATGTAGGCGTAGAGGGTGGGGCGCCAGGTCTCGAACTGCAGCGGGCCGCTGCCGGCGGCGTCCAGCGCCTGCAGCAGCACAACCAGCCCGAGGAGAATCGTGGCGCCCCAGATCAGCGCGCGGCCGGTGGCCTTGCGCCCCGGCGAAATCGGATCGGTGAAGGTCTCGGCGCTCGCCATCAAGAAAGTCTCATCAGCCGCGGAAGCTCTGGCCTAGATAAACGATCGGCCGGTGACGCCGCAAGCGCCACCGGCCGATGCGATCACTCCATCGACAAGAGCAGCTGCGAATTACAGGCCGAGCGAGGCCTTGTAGAGCGCCAGCTGCTTGTCGCGGCCGATCTGGTCGGTGATCTTCTCCCAGGCCGCCGCGATGTTGTCGGCGCCCTGCTGGACCGGCACCTGGCCGGCGAAGATCTTCTGCAGCTCGTCCTCGGCGGTCGAGTAGTACTGGAAGATGCCGGGGATGCGCGGCTCGATCGCGGCATTCGGATGGTTGTAGGAGTCCTTCTCCGAATTGAGATA
>JAYSFH010000439.1:0-3873 GCA_041913405.1 Dongia sp.
GGATCCTCCGCCTTCGCGGAGGATGACGAGATAATTAGCGGATGCTGAACTGCGAGCCCGCCACCGCCTGCGCCTCGATCGCCTTCCAGTCCCATTCGATTCCGAGACCCGGTTCGTCCGACGGGATCGCGTGCCCGTCCTCGATCCGCATCGGCGCAGTGGTCAGCGTGTCCAGCTGCGGGATGTACTCGACCCAGCGCGCATTGGGCACGGCGGCGCAGAGCGAGACATGCAGCTCCATCAGGAAATGCGGGCAGACCGGCACGTTGAAGCATTCGGCGAGGTGCGCCACTTTCAGCCAGGGCGTGATGCCGCCGATCCGCGCCACATCGACCTGCACGATCGAGCAGGCGCCCTGCTGCAGGTATTCGCGGAAGTGCAGGTGGCTGTAGAGGCTCTCGCCGATCGCCACCGGGATGGTCGTGCTCTGCGACAGGCGCACGTGGCCCATCAGGTCGTCGGCGGTGAGCGGTTCCTCGATCCAGGCGATGTCGACCGGGGTGAGGCAGCGGGCGCGGCGGATCGCCTCGTCCACGGTGAAGCGCTGGTTGCAGTCGGTCATGATCTCGAAAGCCGGCCCGACCGCGTTGCGCACCGCTTCCAGCCGCGCAACGTCCTCGGAGACATGTGGCCGGCCGATCTTGATCTTCGAGCCGCCGAAACCCTTCGCCTTGGCCTGCAAGGCGTCATCGACCAGCGCCTCGGTCTCGATGTGCAGCCAGCCGCCCTCGGTGGTGTAGAGCGGCACCCTGGCCTGCGCGCCGCCGGCCATGCGGTGCAAAGGCTCCTTCATGCGGCGGCACTTCAGGTCCCACAAGGCGGTGTCGATCGCCGCCAAGGCCAGCGAGGTGATCGCGCCGACCGTGGTCGCATGGGTGAGGAACAGCAGGTCGCGCCAGATGCGCTCAATCTCCGAAGCCTCGCGGCCGACCAGCGCCGGGGCCAGGGTCAGCTCGATCAGCTTCATGATCGAAGGGCCGCCGGTGCCGATCGTATAGCTGTAGCCGGTGCCGACCGCCCCGTCGGAATCGGTGATGCGGACGATCGGCGTCTCCTGACTGACGAAGGACTGGATCGCGTCGGTGCGCTTCACCTTCGGCTTCAGGTCCACCATCAGCGCTTCGACGCGGACGATTTTCGCCATCAGAACACCTATGCCGCCGCGCTGGAATGGATGAAGCCCATGATCGCCTGGGAGACGCGCTCGTAGTTGCGGTCGTTTTCCACCTCGCCTTTGATGGCGAAGCCGGACATGACCAGGATGTGGTCGGCGACATCGACCATCTCCGGCATGTCCGAGGTGATCAGCAGGATCGCCGTTCCCTGCTCGGCCAACTCGTGGATCAGGTCGTGCAGATAAGCCTTGGTCTTGATGTCGATGCCGACGGTCGGCTCGTCGATGATCAGCAGCTTCACGCCCGCCGCGATCCATTTGGCCACCGAGACCTTCTGCTGGTTTCCGCCGGAGAGATTGCCGATGGTCTGGTGGACCGACGGTGTTTTCACCTCGAGCTGCCGCAGCACCGGGCCGGTGCGGTTGATGACGGTGCGATCACGCAGGAAGCCCAAGGCATTGGCGAGGCTGCGCCAGACCGTGATCCCGGCATTGCCGAGCACCGAATGCAGCAGGATCAGCCCCTCCTGCTTGCGGTCCTCGCTCACATACCCGATACCGTGCCGGTGCAGGGCATCGGCCGGCGAGGCGATCCTGACCGGCTTGCCCTCGACCAGCATCTCGCCGCCGGTGCGTCGGACCTGGCCGAGGATCGCCTTGGCAAGCTCGCTGCGCCCGGCGCCGACCAGGCCATAGAGCCCGATGATCTCGCCCGGACGAACCGTCAGCGAAATGTCGCGATGGCCGGCGCTGGTGCTGATGTTCCTGAGTTCGAGATAGGGCGCCGTGGCGGCGCGGGGGCGCGGCGCGCGCTTGGCGATGCGCTCGTCGCGGCCGATCATCATCTTCACCACATCCTGGCGCGCCAGGTCCCTCAGCGGCACGCCCGAACAGGCATTACGACCATCGCGCAATACCGTGACGGTATCGCAGAGATCGAACACCTCTTCCAGCTTGTGGCTCACGAAGACGATGGCCACACCGTCGTCGCGCAGCTTCCGCAAGATGCCGAACAGCACCTGGGTCTCGTTCGGGGTTAGGGATGCAGTGGGCTCATCCAGCAGCAGAACCCGCGTTTCCAGCGCCAGCGCCTTGCCGATCTCGACCAGCTGCATCTGCGCGACCGAGAGGCTGGAGACCGGGCGGCGCGGGTCGATATAGAGGTCGAGCAGCGCCAGCCACTTCGCAGCCTCGGTGTGGATCTTGCCGTAGTCGATCACCGAGAGCGCATGGGCGCCCAGCCGCTCCAGCATGATGTTCTCGCCGATCGAGAAGCGGCTGACGAGATTGCGCTCCTGATGTACCGCACCGATCCCGGCCGCCACCGCCTGGCGCGGGTTGGCGAAGTGCATGGGTTGTCCGTTGAGCGTCACCGCACCCTGGTCTGGATGGTGCAGGCCGGTGACGATCTTGATCAGGGTCGATTTGCCGGCGCCGTTCTCGCCGAGCAGGGCATGGATCGAACCCGGCATCAAGGTCAGCGAGACATCGTCCAGCGCCCGGACGCCGGGGAAGGATTTCGACGCATGGGTGACTTCCAGCGCGGGCGTCATGCTTTCGCCCTCGCAACCCGCGCCTCGCGCAGCCGGTTGATGCCGACCGCCCAGAGGATCAGGGCGCCGAGCACGATCTGCACCACAAAGGGATCGATCGCGAACAGCACCAAAGCCTGGGTGATGATGGCAATGATCACCACGCCGAAGAAGGTGCCGGCGACGCTGACATGGCCACCGGAGAGGATGGCGCCGCCGATCACCGGTGCTGCGAACGAAGAGATCAGCCAGTCCTCGCCGATAGCGGGGTGACCAATCTGCAGCCGCGCCACCAGCATCATCCCCGCGCCCGCCGCGAGCAGGCCGGACAGGGCGTGGGCCCAGATCACCGTGGTGTCGAGGTTGATGCCGGAAAGCTCCGCCGCGTTGCGGTTGCCGCCGATCGCCAGGATGAAGCGGCCGATCCGCAGCCGGTTGAACAACAGCCATATGAAGACCGCGGCCAGGATCATCGGCAGGACCAGCCAGGGGATCGGTCCGGCCATGGCGACGTTGCCGAAGTCCTTCACGCTCTGCGGCACGCCGTAGAAAGGCTGCGCCTCGGTGATGCCGAGATTGATGCCTTTGAAGATCTGCAATCCGGCGAGGGTGATGATGAAGGCCGAGATGCCGGTGCGGGCGATCACGAAGCCGCTCGCCATGCCGGCCGCGACGCCGATCGCGAGACCGCCACAAACGGCGACAAAGGGCGGCAGGCCCCAGATCTCCATCATGGCGACGAAGCTGATCGCGACCAGCCCGCCGATCGAGCCCAAGGCCAGGTTCATCTGCCCGACCGCGATGATCACCAGCTGGCCGAGGGCGATGAGCATGTTGACCGCAATCGCCGAAAGCAGGACCAGAATGTTGAACGAGGAGAGGAAGCTCGGCTGCAGGATCGAGATCACCACGATCGCGACCAGGCAGACCAGAGCCGGGCCGATCCAGTCGTTGTCGAAGGCGCGGGTGAGCTTGCTGCCGTTCATCAGACCAGGCCGCGCCGCCGGAGGATGTGATGCCGGCCGCGATCTGCGAGCACGGCGATGAGCAGGATCAAGCCGAGGCAGGCCTGGATCCAGAACTCGCCGATCCTGAGTTGCAGCAAGCCGGCGGTGATGATGTTGACGAAGGCGGCGCCGAGCAGCGTGCCGAACACCGCGACGCGGCCCCCGGAGAGCAAGGTGCCGCCCAGCACCGGCGCCAGGAAGGCCGGCAGCAGCCAGTCCT
>JAYSFH010000440.1:0-1751 GCA_041913405.1 Dongia sp.
GACCCATCCCGCGCCATTCGAACGCACCTCCGCGATCGCCGCCCTGCCGCTGGCGTCCGCGCCCGGGGAATCGAACCAGAAGGGCTATTTCGCGGCCATCGACGGCATGTCGGTCGACGACCCGCGGCGCGAGGGTTTCATCCGCGGCCGTTCGTTCCTCCATCCTACCCTGCGCCTGGCCTTCACCGTGCCGCCGGGGTTCCGCCTGTTCAACGACAGCGACGGCGTGCTGGCGGTCAATCGCGACCGCTCGCTGATGTTGTTCTCCTGCCTGCCCGCGCCGGTGCCGGGTCCGCTCGACGACTGGATGCGCAACAAGCTGAAGCCCACGCCGACCAACATCCAGACCCTGGAGATCAATGGCAACGAGGCGGCGATCGGCGCGCGGCCGCGCGGTTCGGATACCGGGCTCGGTCAGGCGCGCTACATCGTCATCCGGCAGGGCGCCCGGGTCTGCAACTTCGCCTTGGTCAGCGAGGGTGCCGACCAGGATCGGCAGATCGACGCGATGGTCCAGGCCGCGCGGAGCTTTCGCACCCTCTCCCAGTCCGAAGCCGCTTCGCTGCAACCCTACCGGCTGCGGATCGTATCGCCGGCCGGGTCGACGCCGGCTCAGCTCGCGGCCCGGATGCCCTATCCCGATTTCCGGATGGAACGCCTCCTCGTCCTCAATGCGGCCCAAGCGCCGGCCGATCTCGGCAGCCGGTCGGAGATCAAGATCGTCCAGCCGTAGGCTTGAGCGAAGCTCAGCCTAAGGTTCGATCCGCTCCAGCACTGCGCCGCCGGCGTCCAGCGCCACCAGCGCCGGCTTGTCGCGGGTGACGGTTAGGACCCGGCCGGTGTCCTGCACGATGTTCCTCGTCGGACCGCTGCCCCGCACCACCCGCGTGATGGCAGGCCAGCCGCCTTCGGTTGCCTTTCCCAGCGCCTCGTCAAGCACCACGTCGGTCTGGGTGCTCCACCAGAAGGCATCGGCCTGTCCGTCGAGCGGGCGGCCGGGGTCGACGCCGGTGGCGGCGAACACGAGACGGCCGTCGGCGCTGAAGGCGGCGCGCGACAGGGCGTTCAGGAGATCGCCGTGGCCGGGCCGGTTGGCCTGGCGCTCGCGCAGGCCCGAGGTCCAGCGCGCGATGGCGAGCGACCCGTTGCGGCTGGCGATGCGCCCCTCGGCGATCGAATGACCATAGGCTTCGATGATGGAGTCCAGTCCGCGCGACAGCATCCAGTCGAGCACGTCGAGCGGGGCCAGGGCGAACTGGAGCTGCAGTGCCTTGTGCCAGATCTCCTCCTGCGGTCCGCGCAGGAAGACGAAATCCTCGACCTCGGCACCGGGCCGCGCCAGCAGCCGGCGTCGCAACAGCAGCATGAGATCGAGCGTGCGCGCCGTGTTGCCGGCCGCGCCCAGCATGTTGCCCAGCACGACCAGCCGGTCGCCCGGTCGCCAGCGCTGCATCAGGGCGCCGCCCAGGTGCTGCAGCGCGACATCGTCGCCCTTCAGGGCACCTAGAGCCCAGATGGTGCCGCCGTCACGCAGGCGGGCGATCGAGGCGACCTTGCTCATGGATCAGGAGGGCGAGGCATGAAAAAGGCGGCGCGACATTGCAGCGTCGGCCGCCTCTATCTCGTTCCGGCTCAGAACCGCCTAGGCAACCTTCTGGAGGACGCTGTTGAGCTTCTGGGTCGCGAGATCCTTGTCGATCCGCTCGACGGCGGCGAGTTCGCGCGCCAGCCGGTCCAGGGCGGCCTCGTAG
>JAYSFH010000440.1:1761-3485 GCA_041913405.1 Dongia sp.
GTAGATCTGCCGCTCGCTGTAGGACTGGTCGGGCTGGCCGGCATTGCGATGCAGGTCGCGCACGACTTCGGCGATCGACACCGGGTCGCCCGAGTTGATCTTGGCTTCGTATTCCTGAGCGCGGCGGTTCCACATGGCGCGGCTGACGCGGCTGCGGCCCTTCAGGGTGACGAGCGCGCTCTCCATGATCTTGCGGGAGCTGAGCTTGCGCAGGCCCGAAATCTTCGCCTTCGCCACCGGAACGCGCAGCATCATGCGCTCCTGCTCGAACGAGATGACGAACAGGTCGAGCTTGTGACCCGCGATTTCCTTGGCTTCGATGTCAATCACCCGGCCGACGCCATGCGTCGGGTACACCACGAAATCGCCCTTCTCGAAGGCGAATTCCTTCGCCTTGGCGGGCGCCTTCTTCGGCTTGGCCATATCGTCTAGTCCCTTCACAACAGCCCCGCTTTCTGCGATACGGAGACCCACCGCATACGCTCCCCTGCGTATTCGGCCCGGCGTCCCCAGTATCGGTAAGTTTCTTTCGGATACCGATTCGGACACCGAGCCAGCGGCGGACCACACCCGGACCGCTTCCAGCAGGATTTTCATAACAGATTTTAAGCGCGGAGTCGCGCTTTATGTTGCATTTCAGCAACGGTCTAGCTATGCGAAAACTGCATAACTATTGCAAAAGGTACAAAAGAGTCCTTGCAGGCGTGGATTTCAGCGCGGCGCGGGCTTGTCGCTGAAGTACTTTTCGAACTTGTCCTTCTCGTCCTTGAACTGCTCCGCATCTGCGGGCGCCTCGCCCTTGCGGGTGATGTTCGGCCAGGTAACCGACAGGCTGCGGTTCAGCTCCAGCCATTTCTCCAAGCCCTTCTCGGTGTCGGGCAGGATGGCATTGGGCGGGCATTCGGGTTCGCAAACCCCGCAATCGATGCATTCGTCCGGATTGATGACCAGCATGTTCTCGCCCTCGTAGAAGCAATCCACGGGGCAGACTTCGACGCAATCCATGTACTTGCACTTGATGCAAGCTTCCGTAACGACATAGGTCATAATGGCTCCAGGAACGCGGCGGCTGCTTAACGCGCGAGCCCCGGCGACGCAAGGCTGGCGATGGAGGAGGGCGGTTAAGGCGAGTCGATCTCCTCATACAACGTACGGGCTTCCGGTGCCGGACCGCGTCGTTCCCCGAGCGCCACGACGCGCACGACCTTCACGCGGGGACCCAGCGCGAAGGTGAGGACCATGCCGGGAGCGACGTTCGCGTGCGGCTTCTCGACCGCTCGCCCATCGATCCGACAGCGCGACTTCTCGACGTAGCGGGCCGCCAGCGTGCGGGTCTTGAAGAAGCGCGCATGCCAGAGCCATTTGTCGAGCCGCATGGCGCGTCAGAACTTCACGGGTGGCTACTTCTTTCCACCAAGCTTCAGTTCGAGCAGCTTCGCGAAGGGCGAATCCGCCGCCGCATCGCCTTTCGTCTCGGTCGTCGCGTAGAGCCGCAAGGCCGGGCCGCCACTGTCGCGCCGCGGTGGGCGCGGGCCACGACGGTCGTCGCGCCCGCGATTCTCCTGCGGCGGACGCCCCTCCTTGTTGCGATCCTGCCGGGGCCCCTCGGTACGTGGACCGTCTGCGCGCTGGCCCCCGCCAGGACGTGGTCCGCTGCGCGGGCCGTCGTCCTTGCCGCGCGGCGGACGCGGCGTGTCGGCGAAGAACTGACGCTCGTTCGGTCG
>JAYSFH010000440.1:3495-3870 GCA_041913405.1 Dongia sp.
GCTCCGGCCGGTCGCGGCGGCGCTGGTCGCGCTGGTCGCGTTGTTCGCGCTGCTGCTGGCGCTGCCGCTCGCGCTGCTCCTCGCGCTCGCGCACGAAGCGCGGCTTGATCGAGAAGGCGTAGAGCGGTCCGGTTTCTTCCGTCGGCGGATGCACCCGATAGCCCAGCGCGCGCAGCACGTTGGCCATTTCCGGCTCGGAGCAGCCGACCAGGGACATCATCTGCGGGGTCGCGCGGAACCAGCCCGGCGGCAAGGGCCTCGGCTCCTTCTTCGCCGGCGGGGCGTCTTCCCGAGGGGCGGCGCTCTCGCCGGTCGCGGGCGCGTCTCCCGCCGCCGCTTCGGGCGCCGGCTCGGCCGGCGGCGATTCGACCGCGG
>JAYSFH010000441.1:0-3869 GCA_041913405.1 Dongia sp.
TGTGGGCGGCGGCGCGGCGGCTGCATTCTATTTCGCCGGCGACCGGATTTCCGAGCGGATCCACTACCTGCTGGCCAGCAGCAGCGGCGGCGATCTCGCCCCGGTGCCGCAACCGCGCGGCACCGCGAGCCCGGACAGCGCGGCCCCGGATCTGGCCGAGATGCCGGCGCTGGTCACCACCAACGGCGCGACGCCGGAGAGCTGGCCGGAGCTCTCGCCGGCCGATTTGCTGGCGCAGAGCAAGGCGCTGGGCGATCGCGCGCTCCAGGACACCGCCTTCGACCAGCCGCCCTGGCGGCGATTCGCCCGGCCGTTCGCCGCGCCGGAAGGAAGGCCGCTGCTGGGATTGCTGGTGACCGGGCTCGGGCTCGACCGCGCGGCGACGGCGGCGGCCATCGCCGGCCTGCCGCCGGAGGTCTCGCTGAGCTTCAGCCCCGCCGCGAAGGACCTCGCCCAGTGGATCGCCGCGGCGCGCGCCTTCGGCCACGAGGCCCTGGTCGACCTGCCGCTGCAATCCAAGGACCGGCGCGCGCTCGGCGCGGACGGAATCCTGATCGGGCTCAATGCCGGCGAGGCGGCGCGGCGTCTCCAGTCGATCGCGGATTCGGCGCCGGCGGTCTACGGCTTCGCCGGGGAAGGCGGCGACGCGCTGCTGCTGGACGACGGCACCACCGCGATCCTTGCCGCCGAGATCGCCCGCCTCGGCCTCGCCTTCATCGACACCAGCGGCGAGCCGATGAGCCAGATCCTGCCCGCCGCGCAGGAGAGCGGCCTCGCCGCCGCACGCAGCACGGTGACCTTCGACCTGAACACATCGCGCGCAGCGATCACGAGACGGCTTGCGGCGGCGGCCGAGGTCGCGCAAGAAGAGGGACGTGCGCTGGCGGTGGCGCCGGTCTCGCCGACGACGGTCATCCTGCTGGCCGATTGGCTGGCCGGGCTCGGTGCGCAGGATCCGGTTCCGGCGCCGGCCAGTGCGCTGTTGCAGAGATGAGATGATGGGCAAGGACAAAGAGAAGAAGAAGGCGAAGGACGGGCCCTGGGACTATGACGCCCTGCCCTATCGCCGTGGCGTCGGCATCGCACTGTTCAATCGCGCGGGCCGCGTCTTCGTCGCGCAGCGCCTGGATTCGCCCGGGCCTGCCTGGCAGATGCCGCAGGGCGGCATCGACAAGGGCGAGACGCCGCTCGACGCCGCCTGGCGCGAGCTGCATGAGGAGACCGGCGTCACCAGCGCCGAGCTGATCATGGAGACCGAGGGCTGGCTGACCTACGACCTTCCCGCGGACCTCGCCAAGACCTTGTGGAAGGGCAAGTACCGCGGCCAGGAGCAGAAGTGGTACGCCTTCCGCTTCACCGGCCCGGAGAGCGAGATCGACATCGCGGGCGAGCATCCCGAGTTTTCGGAATGGAAGTGGGCGGATTTCCGCAGCGTGCCGGAGCTGATCGTGCCGTTCAAGCGCCCGCTCTACCAGAAGCTGGTCTTGGCTTTCGGCCACCTCGCGAGGTGACGGCGCCGGCTTCGCGCAGCCGCCCCGGGCTGCTGCCGGTGCGCCGCTTGAAGGCGCGCGAGAAGGCGGCCGGCTCCGAATAGCCGAGCAGGAAGCTGATATGCTTCAGGTCGAAATCGGTGCCGGTCAGCCATTCGCGCGCCAGGTCGATGCGCCTGCGCTCGACCAGCGCGCTGAAGCTGGTGCCCGCGTCGCTCAATCGCCGCCGCAAGGTGCGCTCGCTCATGCCGAGCGCACGGGCGACTTCGACAAGCGAGAGCCGGCCTGACCCCAGGCGATCGGCGACGACCGCTTCCACCCGCTCCTCCAGCGATGCGACCTGCCGCGCCCGCACCTGGTGCAGCAGGCCGTCGGCATATGCGTGCAGGATATGCCCAAGGCGGCTGTCCGCCGTCGGGATGCGGATGGCGAGGTCGTCCTTGCCGAAGCGGACCACATGGGTGGGCGTGCCGTATTCGACCGGGCAGCGGAAGAAGCGGCGGCACTCCGCCGGATCGACCGCGCGCGGGTGCATGAAGTGGACCTCCAACGGCGACAGTGCCACGCCGGTCACCACGCGCAGGGCGGCGATCAGCCGGGCGGCGCCGAACTCGCCGAGATGCCGGCTCTGCCGCCAGGTCGAATCCGCCGCCCGGAAGATGAGCTGCGCACCGCTGCGGTCGCGCTTCACCTGGGCCGAGAGTCCATCGCACACCACGGAGGCGTAGCGCTCGAATCCGTCCAGCGCCTCGCCCACCGTCTGCGCGCTGGCCGCCAGATAGGCCAGCACGCCGCCGTGCTTGATGTGGAACGCGGCGCCGCGGTGCAGGCCGAAATGCGCGTCCCCGGTCGCCTCCGCGCCGAAGTTCAGGATTGCGGCGAAATGCCGGGCGTCGATCTCGCGGCCGAACTTCAGCTCGCGGCGCTGGATGCCGAGATCCCTCAGCAGCGGGCCAAGATCGACCCTGTGCTGCCGCAGCCAGGCTGCCGTTTCTCCGGCCCAATCGGCGTTGAGCTGCATAATCCGCTCTTCAGGTGGTTCCCCGCCTGGCCGCAGATGATAATCCGATGGCCGCGCCGATCAATGCGGTTTCGGACCAACCGCACTAGATCATGCTCCGTGCGCCCCCGATCGGCGCGCATGCGTTGGACGTGTCCGGGGCGGATATTCCCCTGTCTGACCCGCGACCCCGTCCTAGCAATCAGAACCGTAGCTACGGACATCTGAAACCGGAGACCGCGCGCCGCCCGGCGCGCGGTCTCCGTTCGTGCGCCAAGGCCGTTCCGAGGATCTGGATCATGAAGGGTATCGTGTTCACCGAGTTCCTGGAACTCGTCGGCCGGAAGTACGGCGTGGAGATGATGGATTTCATCATCGAATCTTCCGACCTGCCGTCGGGCGGCGCCTATACGGCGGTCGGCAGCTACGACCACGGCGAGATGATCACGCTGGTCGAGAACCTCTCCACCGCCGTCCGCGTGCCCGTGTCCGAGCTGCTGCAGAACTATGGGCAGCACCTGTTTGCGCGCTTCTCGGTGCGCTATCCGCGCCTCTTCGACGGCATCACCTCCTGCTTCGAGTTCCTGGACCGCATCGAGGGCCATGTCCATGTCGAGGTGCGCAAGCTCTATCCGGATGCCGAGCTGCCGTCGATCGACGTCGACTGGCGAACCGAGGACCGGATCCAGCTCTTCTACAGCTCGACCCGCCCCTTCGCGGCCTTCGCCGAGGGATTGATGCGCGGCGCCATCGCGCATTTCGGAGAGGCGATCGAGGTCCGCCGGCTCGATGCCGCGGAAGACGGCACCTTCGTCCGCTTCGAGCTGATCCGCTCATGAACGACATCGCGACCCCGGCGAAGACGTCGCGCGGGAGCGCGGTCGGCGAAGGCACCTGCGTCACCATCAGGCTGCTGCCGCAGCGCGTCCTGGATCCCACGCCGGCGGCGTGATTCAGGCCGCGGCCTTGCCTTTCAGCGCCGTGGCGGCGATGTGCTCGGCGACCCGGACTGCCTGGGCGACCACGGTCAGCGACGGGTTGAAGCCGGTCGAGCTTGGCAGGAAGGACGCATCCACGACGTAGAGGTTGTCCAGGTCCCAGACCCGGCAGTAGGAATCGAGCACCGAGGTCGCGGGATCGGTGCCGAAGCGGGCGGTGCCGCATTGGTGCATGGCGACGGTGATGTCCATCTTCTGGGTGATGACGATCGGATAGCCGATCGCGCGCATCAGCCGGGTCCAATGCCGGACCAGCTCGTTGTGGGACTTCAGGTTGTTCGGCGTATAGGCGACGCGGATCGTGCCGTCGCCGTCCAGCGAGACCCGGTTCTCGGGATCGGGCAGGTCTTCCGACATGATCCACCAATCGACCGAGCGTTC
>JAYSFH010000442.1:0-3857 GCA_041913405.1 Dongia sp.
AGTCGGATTCATCCCGCCGCTCCTGCACTTCGCCATGCTCGTAGAGCCAGGCCCCGGCCGCACCCTCTTGATGCGGCAGCCGGTAGGTCAGCGTGAACTGGGTATGGCGCAGCCGGGATTGGATCATGTCGATCAGCCGGTCACAGCCTTCGCCGTTGATGGCAGAGATCGCGACCACCGGGTGATGCCGCTTGGCTTGCTCGAGCAGGGCCTCGCGCGCCTCGGGCTCGATGCGGTCGATCTTGTTCAGGACCTCGATCATCCGCTCGCCTTCGATGCCGCCGACCCCGAGACTTTGCAGCACCGCCTCGACGTCGGCCTTCTGGCCCTCGGTCTCGGGATGCGAGGCGTCGCGGACATGCAGCAGCAGGTCGGCCTCCAGCACTTCTTCGAGCGTCGCGCGGAAAGCCGCGACCAGCTCGGTCGGCAGGTCGGAGATGAAGCCGACGGTGTCGGAAAGGATAATTTCCTGCCCCTCGGGCAAGGTGATCCGGCGCATGGTCGGATCCAGGGTCGCGAACAGCAGGTCCGCCGCGAGCACGCCCGAACCGGACAACCGGTTGAAGAGGGTCGATTTGCCGGCATTGGTGTAGCCGACCAGCGCCACGACCGGATACGGCACCCGGCGCCGCGCCTTGCGGTGCAGCCCACGTGTGCGCTTCACATCCTCGAGGTCGCGCTTGTTGCGGATGATGCGCTCGTCGATCAGGCGGCGGTCCATTTCGAGCTGGCTTTCGCCCGGCCCGCCGAGGAAGCCGAAACCGCCACGCTGCCGCTCCAAGTGGGTCCAGGACCGCACCAGGCGGCTGCGCTGGTAGCTCAAGGCCGCGAGCTCGACCTGAAGCTGGCCTTCGCGCGTCCGGGCGCGTTCGCCGAAGATCTCCAGGATGAGACCGGTGCGGTCGATCACCTTGGTCTTCCAGGCGGTTTCGAGATTGCGTTGCTGGATGGGGGTGATCGCGCCATCCATGACGACGACGGCGATCTCCTGCTCGGCGATCTGGGCGGCCAGTCGATCGACGCCGCCGGAGCCGATCAGGGTTGCCGGCTTCGGCTCGGTGATGCGGACGATCTCCGCCGCAACGACGTTGAGGTCGATCGCGCGGGCAAGCCCCGCCGCTTCTTCAAGCCGGCTCTCCGGCGAACGGCCGCCGGAATAGACCGACCGCGGGCCGGTCTTGAAGGATGGATGCAGCACCAGCGCGCGGTCGTGATGGCGCAGGCCGTCGCCGTCCACCATCGGCCGGTTGTCGGTCGTTGATTTGCCGGAATCAGGTGAGCCGGTCACTGCTGCCCCTCGTCAGAGGCGAAGGTGGGACGGGGAGGCGTCAAGCCTCCTCCGCCTCCTTGGCACCTTCGAACAGCTGCAGCGGACCCGCCGGCATGATGGTCGAGATCGCGTGCTTGTAGACCAGCTGCGAATGGGCGTCGCGGCGAAGCAGCACGGAGAAATTGTCGAACCAGGTGACGATGCCTTGGAGCTTCACGCCGTTCACCAGGAAGATGGTGACCGGCATCTTGTTCTTGCGGATGTTGTTCAGAAAGACGTCTTGGACGCTTTGGGATTTCTCGTTGGCCATTATTGTCTCCGTCCATTGTTCTTGGGGTTGCCGGTTCTGGGGCCGAACAACCCAGCGATGGCGGCCAAGGGTTAACCGCCTGGATCACGAGTAACATAATTCCCGATCAGTGCAAACTGCCCGGATCGGAAGGTGGATATGCTGCAAATGCTTGGCAAATGAGGACTATTCCAGTGCCGATGCCCACCTGACCGCGGCACCCCCGTGGATCAACACCGCGACAAACGCTTTGTTCCGTTTCTCATGCCGTCGGCACTTGAGACAGGTCAAAACGACGATGGCCGCCGACCCTCTCGAGGCGGCGGCCATCGGCCCGTGTGCCCCGGAATGTTACAGAAGACCGATCAGGGCGTTGGTGGTGCGGACGCTGCCGTCGCCCATGGCCGGCTTGCCGGCGCCACCGCCGCCACCGCTGCCATGTTCGACTTCAGCCCCCGGCTTATAGGCGTTGAGCGCGCCACCGGAAGCCTGGTTGAGGTCCTTCTCGGACAGTTCCGAGCCGGTTTGCGCCGCCGGCTGCTTCGCGATGTCCGGCTTTTTGGTATCGGTCATGTTGTCTCCATCTGCTGTGGGAACAAGAGACCAGTCGCGAAGGCGCTCACGCGCGTTCAGGCGAGGCCTGTGATGGCGATCACAGAACCAGGGCAAGTTGCGTAAGCTTTCCTACAGCCGGCGCAAATGCGCGCCGAGATCGTGCAGGTCCGGGAAATAGAGATCGGGCAGCGCCGCCTGGAACTCGCCCGCCGCGGGCGCCGTCGGCCGGACCAGGACCGCCTGGCAGCCAGCGTTCTTGGCGCAGAGCATATCGACATCGGCGTCGCCGACGAACCAGACATCGCGCCCGGCGACGGGCCCGGGGCTTGCGGTGCCGAGGCCGAGGGCGTGATCGACATGGTCGCGGTGCGGCTTGTCGCGGGCGCTGTCGCCGGCGCCGGCGAGGCGCTTGAAGTGGCCCTGCCAGCCGAGATGTTCGGCTTCCAGGCGCAAGAACTGCCCGCGCTTGTTGCTGACCACGCCGAGATACACGCCGGCATCGCTGAGCTCGCGCAGGAGCTCGGCGGCGCCCGGCAGCGGCGTCAGCTGCGTCAGATGGATCCGGCCGAAGGCGTCGTAGAAGGCCCGCTCGGCATCCTGCCAGCGGCTGCCGAACATCTCCGGGAAAGTATCGCGCAGGGAGCCGCGCACCTTCGCCTCGGTCTCCTCCCGGGTCCAGAGCGGGCGCTGCATCGCCGTGAAGCATTCGTTGAGCGCGGCATGGATCACCGCCCAGCTATCGACCAGAGTGTTGTCCCAGTCGAACAGGATTGCAGCGGGCCGCCTCGGCACGGTCATGCCGCGCTCGGGACTCAACAGGTCGCTCATGCGGCGCTGGCCTGGCGCTCCGCATGGTCGAGATAGAGCTGGCGGAGCTTCTTCGAGAGGTCGCCGGGCTTGCCGTTGCCGACCTTCTTGCCGTCGATGCGGGTGATCGGCAGCAGGAAGACGCTGCTGCTGGTGAGGAAGGCTTCGGAAGCCGCAAGGGCCTCTTCCAGGCTGAAGCTGCGTTCCTCGAGCGTGTAGTCGGTGGTTTTCAGGAGTTCCAACAGGGCGCGGCGGGTGACGCCGGGCAGGATCTCGTGGCCGAGCGGGCGCGTCACGATCTTGCGGTCCTTGGTCACAATCCAGGCATTGGTCGAGGTGCCCTCGGTGACATTGCCTTCGGGATCGATCTGCCAGGCCTCGTAGGCGCCCTCCTCCGACGCGCGCTGCTTGCCGAGCACGTTGGCGAGCAGGCCGATGGTCTTGATGTCGCAGCGCTTCCAGCGGAGATCGGGCAAGGTAATGACGCCCACACCCTCCTCCAGGTATTTCGCCGGCACGGGCTTGAGCCGCTTGCAGGTGATGACCAGCGCCGGGCGCGCCATCACCGGGAAGGCGTGATTGCGCGGCGCGACCCCGCGGGTCACCTGCATGTAGAGGATGCCGCGCGCGATGCCATTGCGCCGCAGCACCTCGCGCAGGACCAGCTTCAGCGCGCGCCGATCCATGGGTGCCGCGATCTCCAGCTCGCCCAGCGAGAATTCCAGCCGATCGAGATGTAGCTCCTCGTCGATCAGCCGGCCGTTCTGGACCGGCACCACTTCATAGACGCCGTCGGCGAACTGGTAGCCGCGGTCCTCGATATGAACGGCGGCGGTGCGGTGCGGCTGATACTTGCCGTTGACGTAAGCGATCCGGGACATGATGGGGGCTGATCCTGAGAGAGATGGCGCTCAGCCTTCCGGCCGCTCGCCTTTG
>JAYSFH010000443.1:0-3000 GCA_041913405.1 Dongia sp.
TGAACTCCGAGCTCCGCGTGGCCCCGCAGGCGATCCACAAGGCGCTCGATGCGCTGCCCACCTTGCAGGGCCTGAACCGCATCACCCATGCGCTGCACGCCGCCGCCTTCTGCCAGCCGGACGGCAGGATCATCGGCGTGCGCGAGGATGTCGGCCGGCACAACGCGCTCGACAAGCTGATCGGCGCGCTGGCCAGGGACGGGGTCGACTGCGGCCCGGGCTTCTGCGTCATCACCAGCCGCTGCTCCTTCGAAATGGCGCAGAAGGCGATCTCGGCCGGCATTCCGGTCCTGGCCGCGGTCTCCGCCCCGACCCATCTTGCCATCAAGCTTGCCCGGAGCTACGACCTCACGCTGCTGGCGCTCGCGCGTTCCGACAGCATGAAGCTCTTCACCGGTGCCCGAAGAATTCAAAGCTGACGGATCCAACCCTGAACCGACGGTCAAACAAATGAAATCCACCGGCGAGAAGCTGGTCTACATGGCCAACCAGATCGGCTCCTTCTTCCAGAGCTACCCGCACGACCAGGCGGTGAAGGGGATCAAGGAGCATATCGAGAAGTTTTGGGACCCGCGCATGCTGCACCAGATCTACGCGATCATGCAGAAGCCGGATCACGGGTTGAAGCCGAACTCCTTCGAGGCGCTGCAGATCCTCCAGGACGAAGAGACGCACGCCCATTCCGACGTGGAAGCGAGCGGCTAAGCGCCCCGTGGCGCCGGCCTGAAAACAGGTTCAGTCGCCGACCAGCCTTCCAATGCGGTAGCGATCGAGCAGCCGCTGCGCTTCATCGGAATGCGGCCGGTTGCGGTCCTTGGTGTCGAAGCCACGCGTGGCTTCCTTTCCGCAATAGTCCAGGATCGTCCGCGGATTGGCCGGATGCTCGTCGATGTAGGAGGTCACGTCGTAGACCTCGCCGCCGATGATCAGCCAGCAGCTTGATGCATCGCGGTGCGCGGCAACCTCGGCGGCGGTATATTCCGCGTTCGTGGCCTCCGCGGTCGCGGGTTGGCTGACAGGCGGTGCCCAGGCCGCGAAGATCCAGATCGTCGCCATCGCGATCCAAAACGCGATGCTGGCGCCGAGGACAAGGCGTTTCATCGGAAATCGAGCCTTTCGGTATGGATGGCGGTCTCGGCTACGCCCCGCGCCTGCAGGTCCTGCGACATGGCAGCCACCATGGCGGCGGGTCCGCAGATGAAGAACTCCGTGTCTGAAAGTTGTCCGGCTTGTGCCGCGATGCAGTCGATGCGCGGCGTCTCGCCGCGATCGGCGAACAGCGGCGCCAAGCCCAGCCGCGGATTCCGCGCCGCGATGCGCTCGAGCTCCGGAAGACCGGTGGCCGCGCTACGGCTCGGCACGCCGTAATACAGCCCCACCGGCGGCCCTTCCGCTTCCAGCGCCTCGGCCATGGAAAGGAACGGCGCGATGCCGATTCCGCCGGCGATCCAGACCTGTCGACGGTCGGAGCTGCCCGACCAGAAGGCGCCGAACGGGCCTTGCACGCGCACCGGCACGCCCGGCCGCATCTGCTGCATCCGTCCGGTGCAATCGCCCAGCGCCTTGACCACCAGCCGCACGGATGGATCTCCCGCGGCGGAGGCAATGGTGAACGGATGGTACTCGGCGCAGCCGTGATAGCCCTCCGTGTCGTAGAAGGCGGCGAACACGAACTGCCCAGGCCGGAAGGCGAGCGGCCGGCCCAAGGGACGAAGGATCAGCTCGACGACGCTGTCGCCCAGGTGATGCACCGCTTCCACCACGTAGCGCCGCCCGGCCACGGTGCCGCGGTCGATCAGCAAGCGCCAGACCAGCGCGCTCAACCCCGCGAAGATCCAGAGTGCGAGCAGCGGCACGGCCCAGTCGCTGGCCCGGCGGACCAGCAGCAAGTGGCCGATCCCCAGCAAAAAGGCGATGCCGGCCGAGGCATGCAGCCATTTCCATCCGACATAGGACAGCCGGGCATGAAAGGTCGCGACCATCATCGCCATGAGCCAGACCAGCACCACCCAGCCCAGGAACTCCCCGGCATGAGCCGGGCTCGGAAAGGTCGCCTCGAACGCGCGCGCCGCGCCATGCTCGATCAGAAGGCGCAGAGCGAGCGTCACGGGATGGAGCAGCAGGACGAGGAAGGCGAGGGCGCCGCAAAGGTGATGGGCGAGATAGAGCGCGTCGAGGCCGCCGAACACCCGCTCCAGCCAGCCGACGCGCAGCATCAGCACGAGGCTCGCGGCGAAGAAACTCATGCCGAGGATGGCGGCGGCGTCGCCGAGGCCGTGCAGCATCGCCGACCATGACGGTTCCTGCCTCAGCAGCAGGCGTTCCACCGCGGCGATCCAGCCGGGCAGGCCGCCGACCAGGACAGCCAGCGGCGCGGCTTTCCGTGTGTTCAGTGCGTCGAGCGACACGATCCTTCACCCAGGCGATGCGACGCAAGAATCGCATGGATCGGCGGTGGTGGGATTGACCGAAGTCAATCACACCGCTGGACGCGGTTACTCCGCCGCGGCCTTCTTGGCGCTGAACTGGTCGTAGGCCTCGACCGCCTGGGCGGCGTACATCACGCTCGGACCCGCACCCATATAGACCGCCATCCCCATCGTCTCCATGACCTCGTCGCGGGTGGCGCCCTGCTTGACCGCCGCCTCGGCGTGGAAGGCGACGCAACCATCGCAGCGGATCGCGACCGCGATGCCGAGCGCGATCAGCTCCTTGGTCTTGGTGTCGAGCGCCTTCGGCTCCAGCGCCGCCTTGGCCAGCGCCGAGAAGGCCTTCATCGGCTCCGGCGCACCGGCCCGCAGCTCGCGGATCGCCTGCGAGAGGTCGCCCGTCATCTTCGGCCAGTCGTGGTTCATGATCAGGCTCGTGCCTGCGCGTGGATCAGCGGAAGGCCTGGCCGGGCTTCATGCCCAGCGCCTTGAAGATCATGGCGGCGGGGCAGAAGCCGGTGAAGCCGGCTTGCAGCATGTTGGCGCCGGCGAAGGCGGTGAGCCAGAACCA
>JAYSFH010000443.1:3010-3848 GCA_041913405.1 Dongia sp.
GCTGACCCAGAGGCCGAGGGCGAGGCTCGCCAGCACCATGACGCCGGCGAAAGAGAGAACGGCATTGTCGATCTTCATGTCAAAGCTCCTAGTTAGTCCTCGGGTTACTCGGCAGGTTCTTTCAGCTTGCGGATGTTCAGCGTGTCCAGGAGGAAGCGCTCGTAGAACGGATCGCTCTCGCCGCGCCGGATCTTCCTCAGGAAGTATTTCTCGAAGCCGACCTTGGCGAGATGCACCCAGTCGCCCTTGGCCGACCAGTTGAGGTTCCTGGGCGGAATCTGCGGCTGGGCGACGAACACCACGCCGCCGTCGCCGAAGTCGGCGAGGCAGAAGGCGTTCCAGGTGGCCTGGGATTTCGGCTCAGTGCCGCGCAGCAGGGCCCCGATGTTGTGTGCCGTCGCGGTCACCATGGACTCGATCATGAAGCCGGTCTTCGGTACGCCGACCGGGACCGGAGTCGGCCCGATCGGCGGGATCGCGACGCAGACGCCGATCGAGAAGATGTTGCGGAAGGTCGGGTTGCGCTGGTGCTTGTCCACCAGGATGAAGCCGCGCGGGTTGGCGAGATTCTCGATGCCGCGCACCGCCTCGACGCCCCGGAAGGCGGGCAGCATCATGGAATAGGCGAAGGGCAGCTCATGGGTCTTCTTGAGAACGCCGTCGTCGCTCAATTCCTCGACCGTCATCCTGCCCTCGGCGACTTCCTTCACCTTGGCGTTGGTGACCCACTTGATGTGTCGTTCGCGGAACTCGCTCTCCAGCAGGCCCTTGGTGTTGCCGACGCCGTCGAGGCCGAGATGGCCGATATAGGGCTCGGACGTCACGAAGGTCATCGGCA
>JAYSFH010000444.1:0-3832 GCA_041913405.1 Dongia sp.
CTTGACCCCCTTGCGAGCCGCTTCCTAGAGTGCGGCGATCGCTGCACCGTCCCGGGGGATCCGCTGCTTTGACCATCGATCGCAAAGCCTTGCTGCGCCGCATGTTCGACGCCGCGATCGGGGCCGTCGACCCGCTGAAGATCCTGCCCGGCCGCCTGCCTGCGCCGCCCAAGGGCCGCACCATCGTGCTCGGTGCCGGCAAGGCCGCCGCCGCCATGGCCAAGGCGGTCGAGGACCATTGGCAGGGTCCCTTGGAGGGGCTGGTGCTGACCCGCTACGGCCACGGCCTGCCGACCCGGCGCATCGAGGTGGTCGAGGGTGCGCATCCGGTGCCCGACGCGGCAGGGCAGCAGGCGGCGCGGCGCATCTTCGAGAAGGCGCAGGGTCTCAGCGCCGACGATCTCGTCCTCTGCCTCATCTCCGGCGGCGCCTCCGCGCTGATGGCGATGCCGGGCGGCGACCTGACCCTCGCCGACAAGCAGGCGGTCAACAAGGGCCTGCTGAAGTCCGGCGCCAATATCGGCGAGATGAACTGCGTCAGGAAGCATCTCTCCGGGATCAAAGGCGGGCGGCTCGCCGCCGCCGCGCATCCGGCGCGCGTCGTCACTTTGCTGATCTCCGACGTGCCCGGCGACGATCCTTCGGTGATCGGCTCCGGCCCCACTGTCGCCGACCCGACCAGCGTCGCCGATGCGATCGCGGTGTTCGAGAAATACAAGATGCCGATGCCGGACGCGGTGCGCCGCCACCTGGAATCGCCCTTGGCCGAGACGCCGAAGCCCGGCGACCCGCGGCTCGCCGGCGCCTCCACCGTCATGCTGGGCACGCCCCAGGCCGCGCTCGATGCCGCCGCGGCCATCGCCGGGCTGCAGGGCTACCGGCCGATCGTGCTCGGCGACCTCGAGGGCGAGGCCCGCGACGTCGCCCTGGTCCATGCCGGGATCGCGCGCCAGGTGCAGCGCCACGGCCAGCCCGCCTCCGCCCCAGCCGCCATCATTTCCGGCGGCGAGACCACCGTCACCGTGCGCGGCCAGGGTCGCGGCGGGCGCAACGCGGAGTTCCTGCTGGCCCTGGCGGTGGCGCTGGACGGCCAGCCGGGCATCCATGCCCTGGCCGGCGACACCGACGGCATCGACGGGACCGAGGACAATGCCGGCGCCCTGCTTGGCCCGGACAGCATCGCCAGGGCGGCACAACGGGGCGTTGAAGCCAAGGCCCGGCTCGCCGACAATGACGGCTACGGCTTCTTTTCGACCCTGGGGGACTTGATCGTGACCGGGCCGACGCGTACCAACGTCAATGATTTCCGTGTTATCCTCGTCGATCGACTCTAATCATACAAAAGCAAAAGGCTTGGGATGAGACGCCAACGCAAGGCCAAGATCGTCGCGACGCTTGGCCCCGCCAGCACCACGCGCAAGCAGATCGAGGCGCTGTTCAAGGCCGGGGCCGACATCTTCCGCTTGAACCTCTCCCACGGCACCCATGAGGACCACAAGGCGCGCTACGACATCATCCGCGAGATCGAGGACGATCTCGACCGCCCGATCGGCGTGCTGGTCGACCTGCAGGGACCGAAGCTCCGGGTCGGCACCTTCAAGGAGGGCGGCGTCGATCTGAAGGTCGGCCAAGCCTTCCGCTTCGACCTCGATTCCAAGAAGCCCGGCGACGAGAAACGCGCACCCCTGCCGCATCCGGAGATCCTCGAGGCGGTGGCGCCCGGCTCCAACCTGCTGCTCGACGACGGCCGCATCCGCGTGGTCGTGAAGAAAGAGGGCAAGGACTGCATCGACTGCGAGGTGCTGACCGGGGGCCGCCTGACCGACCGCAAGGGCGTCAACATCCCCGATGCCGTGCTCAACGTCTCGCCGCTCACCAAGAAGGACCGCAGCGACCTGCGCTTCGGCCTCGACCTCGGCGCCGACTGGATCGCCCTCTCCTTCGTGCAGCGGCCGGAGGACATCGCCGAGGCCCGCCGCCTGATCGCCGGCCGCGCCCGCATCATCGCCAAGCTGGAGAAGCCGGCGGCCATCGAGCATCTCGACGAGATCATCGAGCTCTCCGACGCGGTCATGGTGGCGCGCGGCGATCTCGGCGTCGAGCTCCCGGCCGAGGTCGTGCCGGGCCTGCAGAAGCGGATCGTGGTCGCCAGCCGCAAGGCCGGCAAGCCGGTGGTGGTCGCGACCCAGATGCTGGAATCCATGGTCAACGCCCCGACGCCGACCAGAGCGGAGGCCTCGGACGTCGCGACCGCGATCTATGACGGCGCCGACGCGGTCATGCTCTCGGCGGAATCCGCCTCCGGCAAGTATCCGAACGAGGCGGTCTCGATCATGAACCGGATCATCGAGCAGACCGAGCGCGATCCTTCCTACCGCCGCATCATCGACGCCCAGCACTCCGACCCGGAAGCGACCGGCGCCGACGCGATCTCCGCCGCCGCGGCCCAAGTCGCGCGCACGCTGACCGCCTCGGCCATCGTCACCTACACGACCTCGGGCTCGACGGCCCTGCGGGTCGCCCGCGAGCGGCCCGATGCGCCGATCCTCTGCCTGACCGAGGACCTCGCCACCGCCCGGCGGCTGGCCTTGCTCTGGGGCGCGCATTGCGTCCACACCGCCGACATCCGCACCTTCAGCGAGATGGTGGACAAGGCGACCCGGGTCGCGCTGAAGCAGGAGTTCGCCAAGAAAGGCGAGCGCCTGGTGATCACGGCGGGCGTCCCCTTCGGCCGCCCCGGCTCGACCAACACTTTGCGCGTCGCCTGGATCGAATAGCGCGGCCGTCTGGCCGCAACGCAGACGGACCCGGGGGGCGTATCCGCGAGAAATACGAGCCGGTTCAGGCTCTTCGGGCGGAAATCCGGGCCGGGATTTCTTTGTTTTGTCTGCGTCCTGTCTGCGATGCAGCGCAGCATCCGGCACGAGCCGCCAGCCTGGCAGAGGCCAGAATTTTTCATCCTGTCTGCGTCCGGTCTGCGTCCGGTCTGCGTCCGGTCTGCGTCCGGTCTGCGTAGCGGCGCCGATGCAGAAGACGCGGCCGAAGTTTTGATTCTGTCCGGGTCCTGTCCGGGTTGCGCTCCAACTTTTCGCCGTTGGATCAACATGCCGCGCACCCGGCGGAACCCGCCACGCCTCCGATACAAGCTCACAATGTCAAACAACGCGCGTCCGGGTTCGGTGACAGTTACCGGTCTACCGCAACGCGCGGCGACCGGCGCGCGCCAACCTTTACAGCCTCCATCGTTCCTGGAGGCAGAAAAGGCGGACCAAGTCTCTGACGCGGCACGCCTTTGTCCCATCCGTCTGCGCGAAACTGATTCCCGCTGGGGTAAAGGCCCTGTAAAGGTTCGGGTTGCGCCGATGGGGACGAGCGCGTCTTCAAGCCGAGCGCGCCTCGTCTGATGCGTCATTCGACGCGGCGTTTCACAATCTCAATCAGCGCGCCGATTGTACCACAATTGGCACCGCGTGTCTGGCGCAGTGCGTGAGTTCAGTTGTGAGTTCATTCTTATTTGCAGCGGCAGTTTGCTTTCCAAAATTTACTCTGACCTCGATTGCCTCCTGATAAGCTTCGGGATTGCGGTAACAGTTTACTCAATGCACGAAACTCTCGCACACCGCGCTCCGGCTTCGGTGCGTTTCTCAGTCCCCGCGGGCATTTGTTCATTTGGTAAACTGTCACCGTAATTCGAAGGTCAAATGTAGTGAGCTTCGGAAATCACCCCACCGCGACACGCATTGGCGGCGGCGGCGGGGGATTCCTTCAGCAGGCATCATCGCTCGTCAATGATGGGGACTCGTCAACTTCCCGCACGTCAGATCGGCGCCAA
>JAYSFH010000445.1:0-3826 GCA_041913405.1 Dongia sp.
CGACCACCTGGAAGGGCGCGAAGCCGATCTCGTCACCAGGCTCGGCTTCAAGGGCCGGATCGCCGTGGTCTGCGACGAGAACACCCATGATGTGATGGGCGCGCGGGTCGCACAGGCGCTCAAGGCCGCGCATAATTCCGGCGTTACTTCGGTCGAGACCATCGTGCTCGACCATCCGCATGCGGATGAAGAGAATCTCGCGGCTTTGCGCGACAAGACCCGCAACGTGGACTTCCTGGTCGCGGTCGGCTCCGGCACCATCAACGACTTGTGCAAATACGTGACTTATACCGACGGACGCGCCTATTGCGTCTTCGGCACGGCGCCCTCGATGAACGGCTACACCTCGACGACCGCCTCAATCACCGAATCCAATGGCCTCAAGGTCTCGCGGCCGTCGCATGCGCCCAAGGGCGTGTTCATCGATCTCAGCGTCAACGCCGCGGCGCCGACCTACCTCATTGCCTCGGGTTTCGGCGATTGCCTGGTGCGCTCGGTGGCGCAGTTCGACTGGTGGCTGTCGCACCGCCTGCTCGACACCTTCTACACCGAGCTGCCTTTCGATCTGGAGATCGCCGACGAGCGCGAGATGATGAAGCGCGCACCCGGTCTCGCCAAAGGCGATGTCGAGGCGGTCGGCTATCTCCACCGCGTTCTCACGCTCTGCGGATTCGGCGTCAGCTTCACCGGCATGAGCAACCACGGCTCCATGGGCGAGCACCAGATCTCGCATTACATCGACTGCTTCGCCGGCGACAAGCATCCCGGCACCCTGCATGGCCAGCAGGTCGGCGTCGCGACCTTGACCATGGCGCGCCTGCAGCGGCAGATCCTGGAAGACAAGAACCCGCCCAGGATCGGCCCGACCAAGATTGACGAGGCCGATATGATCCGGCGCGTCGGGCCGGAGATCGCCAAAGTCTGCGTCTCCGAGATGAAGCAGAAGGCCTTCGACGCCGCCGGGGCCGAGAAGCTCAACGCCAAGATCGCCGAGATCTGGCCGAAGCTCCGCGCCGAGCTCGAGGCCTTCACGGTGCCGGTCGATGTGATGGTCAAGGCGCTGAAGGATTCCGGCGGGCCGACCACGGCCAAGGAACTCGGCCTCGACGTCGATTTCTACCGCGAGGCGGTGATCCACGCCCGGGAGATCCGCAAGCGCTACTCGGCCCTCGATATCGCCGCCGATGCCGGTTACATCCGCGATTTCGCCGCAACCGAGGGCTGACCGCCGCGCGTTTCCCCTGATTGGAAGCTTCCAACCTGTATGAAACCAACATACAGGGCGGATTGCGCCTGCGGGAATCCCCTTCCAATTCCGCACATCTCTGATATAGCTGTATACAGCAAACCAATTTTGGGGGACGTGCCATGGCCGGGGACACTGCCACCCTGACCCGCACTGGGGAGACCGCGGGAAACCGCCGCAACCCGCGCTACGACATCCTGTTCGAGCCGGTGAAGATCGGGCCGGTGACGGCGCCGAATCGCTTCTACCAGGTGCCGCATGCGAGCGGCATGACCAACGCCCTGCCTCGCGTCCGCGCCCGATTCCGCGAGACCAAGGCCGAAGGCGGCTGGGGCGTGGTCTGCACAGGCGCCTGCTCGATCCACCCGACCTCGGACGACTCACCGCTGCCCTTCGCGCGGTTGTGGGACAAGGCGGATATCCAGTCGCATGCCTTGATGACCGAGGCGGTGCACCGGCACGGCAGCCTGGCCGGCGTCGAGCTCTGGCATGGCGGCGCCTCGACCTTCAACCGCACCAGTCGCCTCGCACCGCTCTCGCCGTCGGGCACGCCCTGGATGGCGACCCATGTCGGATTCATGTCGAACCTGCGGCCCAAGGTGATGGACCGCGCCGACATCCTGGACATGCTGCGCTGGCAGGCCGAGGGTGCGCGCCGGGCCAAGAGTGCGGGCTTCGACATCGTCTATGTCTATGCCGGCATGGGCTACCTGCCCTACGAGTTCCTGCTCCCGGAATACAACCACCGCAGCGACGAATATGGCGGCAGCGTCGCCAACCGGGTCCGCCTGGTGCAGCAGATGATCGAGGTGACCAAGGAAGCGGTCGGCGACAGCTGCGGCGTCGCTTTGCGCATCAGCCTCGAGGAGCTGCGCGCGAAGACAAGCCCGCATGCGGAGTCCGAGGCGCATGAGGTGATCGAGCGGCTGAAGGACCTGCCCGACCTCTTCGACGTGAAGATGGATTCCAGTCCGACCGATTGCTCGGCTTCGCGCTTCTCGGAAGAAGGCAGCCACGAGAAGGTCATCGACTTCGTGAAGAAGGTGACGGGCAAGCCGGTGGTCGGCGTCGGACGCTTCACCTCGCCGGATACGATGGTGTCGCAGATCAAGCGCGGCGTGCTCGACCTGATCGGCGGTGCGCGGCCGTCGATCGCCGATCCTTTCCTGCCCCGGAAGATCGATGAGGGCCGCGAGGACGAGATTCGCGAATGCATCGGCTGCAACATCTGCATCTCGAGCTGGCATGACAGCGTGCCGGTGCGCTGCACGCAGAATCCCACGATCGGCGAGGAATGGCGCCGCGGCTGGCATCCGGAGCGGATGCAGCCGAAGAAATCCGACGACAAGATCCTGGTGGTCGGTGGCGGCCCGGCCGGCCTCGAATGCGCCCTCTCGCTGGCGCGCCGCGGCTATGCCGTGACCCTGGCGGACAAGGGTCGCGCCTTCGGCGGCCGCTTGAACTTCGAGACTCGGCTGCCGGGCCTCTCCGCCTGGCGCCGCGTGCTGGACTATCGCCTCGGCCGGCTGCAGACGATGAACAAGGTCGATCTCTTCCTGGAAAGCGATCTCACCGCCGACGACATCCTCGAGTTCGGCTGCCAGCATGTGGTGACGGCCACCGGTTCGCGCTGGACCAACGAGATCTATACGTCGATGGAGGTGCCGGTCGGCCGGATCGACGGGCCGAACGTCTTCACGCCGAGCGATCTCGCCGAAGGCCGACTGCCGCAGGGGCCGACCCTGGTGTTCGATTTCGACAACTACTACATGGGCGGCGTGGTCGCAGAGTTCCTCGCGGAATCCGGCAACCAGGTCTCCTACGTGACGCCGGCGGGCCATGCCTCGGCCTGGACCATCATGACCAACGAGCTGCCGCGGGTGCACCAGGCCTTGAGCCGGCGCGGCATCGGCGTGACCACCTTGAACCGGCTGACCGCGTTCGACGGCGAGACCGCCACTCTCGCCCAACTCTTCACCAGCGAGGAGACGAAGGTCGCCTGCCGCAACCTGGTGATCGTCGGGTTGCGCCGGCCGGAGGACGCGCTCTATCACGCGCTGGTGGATCGCGATCTTGCCGGCGCCGGCATCAAGTCGGTGACCCGCGTCGGCGACGCGCTGGCGCCGGGCGCGATCGTGCACGCGGTCCACGCGGGACACCTTTATGCCCGCGAGCTGGACGAGCCTGGTTCGGAAGAACCCTACAAGCTCGACGCGCCGATCGTGCTGCCCTAAGGGTGCTCCGCCTCGGCGACCGCGGCCGGCGGGCCGGCGCGGCGGACCATATCCCGCCAGATGGTGAAGATGCCGGCACCGACGATCACGACCGCGCCGACCACCGTGCTCCAGCCCAAGCTCTCCCCGAACGCCGCCATGCCGATGATCGCGGCATAGACCACGCTGAGATAGGTGATCGGCTGCACCGCGGAGGCGTCGAGGATCGCGTAGGCGCGGATCAGCAGGTAATGGCCTGAGACGCTGGTGAGGCAGAGCACGGCCATCCAGGCCAGGTTCCAGCCGGTGATGGTAGCCCAGAAGAATGGACCCACGACCGAGATCGCCGCCGCGCCGACCACGCCGG
>JAYSFH010000446.1:0-3812 GCA_041913405.1 Dongia sp.
CCGCCGCTGCGCGGCGCCGGGGCCGGCATGGACCAGCATCGCCGCCGCGCGCATGCCCTTCAGCGCCGCCGGATGTTCGAGGGCTTCGATCAGCGAGGCGTCGGCGGCATGGAAGCGGTCGGCCCAGATCAGCATGCCGTTGTGCCGGACCGACCAGGCGTCGTGCACCAGGCCGCGGGTCATGCTTTCGCCATGCGCGCTGCGCCCAAAGACCAGGATCTCACCGGCGAGCGCCGCGGCATCTTCCGCGAGATCGATGGACGTCCGGCGGCGCATCCGCGCGCCGTTGAACAGGATGGTTTCCTGCGGCAGCCATTCCAGCCAGCCGCCGGCTTCGACATCGAGCGCGATCTCGATCCGGGTCTCGCCGCCGGTCGAGCGGTAGAGCTTCTCCGCCGCCTGGGCGATCGCCATGGCCTTGGTGCCACGGCCCATGCCGATCGCGGTCGACATGGAGTCGCCACCGGTGAAGCCCCCGCAGGTCGCGGTCAGAGCCACCACGGTGAGATCCATCCGGCAGGTTTCCGGGAAGAGCGCGCGCAGGGGTGCGGCCTGGTGCAGATGCGCAAGCCGCGTCGCACCGGCAACCCCGCTGTTGTCGAAGGCCAGTTCGAGCGTCCCGTTCATTGCCCCCTGCGCCGATGGAGGAAAGCGCCGGCCGCCGCGGTGCGTCAGCGCGGCGGCCGGCCTTCTGCTTCAACGGACGGACCCTAGGTCGCCGCAGCCGCAAGTCTCTCCTGTCAACCGCCGCCGTTCACCGGCGTGCGATTGCTGTTGAAGGAGCAAGAAGGGTGCCAGTGGCATCCGGCGCGGATTCCCGCCCAGAATGCCGCGCTGAATAGCGGACGATGATGCGATTTTGAGCATCCGGCGGAGCGCTGCCCAATATCTAGCCGCTGCTTGCGGCGCGGAACCGCCGGCGGACTACTTCTTCACGCGCTTCTTGGCGACCTTCTTGGCCTTCTTCTTCTTCTGCTTTTTCAGTGAGAACTTGGGTTTCGAGCGCCGGGGTTCCGGGGTCGGGTCCCATTCCGGCGCCGCTTCGCCCATATGCTCGAGATTGGTGATGTGCCAGATGCGCAGCGCCTCGGCGATGCCGAAGACCGTTTCCGGATAGCTGGTCACGGTCTCCTCAGTCGCGGTCTCCGGAAAGTAGCGGTCGGAGAGGTGATCAATGACGGCCGCCAGTTCCAGGAGGTAGCCGCGTCCGAAGGCCCATTGCACCATCGAAAGCCCGTCCGATTCGTCGCTGCGCCGCGGCGAGCCGGAAAGAAACGACTCCTGGCGCAGAGCTTGGTGCAGATCGTCCCCATGCTGGCCGTTGAACGCACGGCTGAGGGCGTTGCCGAGGGCGCGGATCCAGTCGTGGTGGTCGAAGGCGATAGCCTTGCGGATGGCCTGCTGCAGGAGCGGGTCGCGCAGCCCGATTTCCGCGACCCGGGAACGGAGCAGTTCCCACCCCTGGCGCATCAGCGAGAACTGGTCCCGGTAGGGTTTGATACCGGGCTGCTTGGCGCCGCGATATGCAAGCGCCAGCGCCTCGCCGATCGGCTTCATCGCCGCTTCACCCCAGATGACGTTATCGCCACCGGTCTGCAGGTAGGTCGACAGCAATTCGCCCATGTCGCCGCGCGCGGCGAAGATCGCGAAACGAAGCGTCCGACGGTTCTGGATCCAGGACGAACGCCCGACTTCCCGCGCCGCGACGAGCACCTCGTCCGATATCGATTCGATTTGCTCCGGCGGGAAGGTCGAACGGTCCTTCAACATGCGATGTCCCAGCACGACATAGGACAGCAACTCGACCCGCAACGCAGGATCGCCATAGCGATAGATGTCCCTTCCGAAGGCGATGGCGCGTGCCGCTTCCAACGGTCCCTGCTCGGCGCCGAGCTTTGCGGACATCGTGACCCAGGTGCGGAGCATGGAGAACAGTCCATCGGCCGCGCCGGATGCGTCCGATGCGACGCGCCCAAGGTTCGGGTCAAGCGACCCGCCGGCGATCATCCGGTCGAGATTGCCGTCGCTCTCAAGATGGCGCCGGATCAAGGCCTGGCTGTCGTCCCACTGTCCGGTGCGGTAGAGCAGCCGCGCCACCGCTGCGGCGGTCGTCGGGTGGGGATCGAGCGCTGCCATCTTCGGGCCGGCCGCGCGCGCCGCAGCTAGCGCCGACTTGTTGGGGTCGACATCGTCCAAGAGCTGGTCTTCGCGGGAAATCAGCCATTTGAGTGCGAGCGCCGGCGGCAGGCCCGCCACTTCATCCTCCGACAGCAGCTCGCGGGTCTTCGACCGAACGTAGCGATGGGCGTCCGGCAAGTCCCGGAATTCCGCCGGATCCAAGCGCGGGTCGAAGCCCGGCATGTCCGGCCACAGCCGGTCGATCTCTTCGAGACCTATGCCGATGCAAAGCCCGTGATAGATGGCCTCGGCGCGCGCGACCGTGTCGGTGGGGTCACGCTTGATCTGGCCGCGATAAAACTCGTAGGCCAGCTTGTTGAGGTTGGAGTAGCGATTTTGCCTCCGCGCCTTGATCAGCGGCAGCATCTCCTGCCTCAAGTCCTGCCGATGACGCAGATCGGCGCCTTCGCGCACGACCAGCGACACCTCCTTGGAAAACACCTCGTAGATCGACTCCGATTCTTCCGCTGAGATCGACCAGGGCGTGAAGTCGAGGCTGTCGCCCATGATCACGGATTCTTCCGATCCGGGTTCTGGCGTGCCGCGGGCCATGACCGCACGAATGACCTCGGGACTGATCCGCCGCACGACCAGACCCGGATCGGCCAGCGCACGCACCCGCTTGTCGGCGACATGCTCGAGTATTCGCCGGACCAGGATACCGTCGATCAACTGCCGACGCAGTCCGGTTCCGGCGTTGGATGGATCGTCCAGCTCCTTCAGGATGCGCTGGACGATGGCATCGCCGGTCTCATCGCGCGCGCCCTTGAAGACGGTGCCCATCAGTCGCAGCGTCAATGGATACAGCCCTTCGTTGGGCCGATGGGTTTCGTCCGCGACGCGCGCGATCAGCTCGCTCGCTAAGGTCGACGCAATCGGCCGCCCGCTCTCCGCGGCGAGGCTCATCAGCATCTCTGCCGAACCCGCGCTGTCGAGCGCCCCCAGCTCGATGCAACAATCCTCGGTGACCGGCCCTAGAAAGCTTTCGACCCTTGCCCGCCCGGATATCACCAGGCGCAACCGGCCCCATCCGCGGCCATCGTCCGACTGCGTCAGTTTCCGAATGAACTGCTCCATCCGCGACACGTCGACATCGGAGTACTGGACGATTTCAAACGTGTCGAACATCAGCAGGAACGGCTGGAACTCGAGGAGAGACTCCTGGTCGGCAACGTGCCGTTCGACGATTGCCCGGAACTCGTCCAGGAGTGGACCGAGCTTGTCGAGCGACAGCAGTTCGTGGTCCGCGTTCTCCGATACAAGCGACATTTCACTTGCGAGGCTCGCGGCGCGACCCTGCAGCTCCACCAATTCAGCCGTGGTCGAAGAGAACTGCGCCGCCACCTGCTGGCACATCTCCGCCAGCAGCAGTGCCGGACGACGCGCGCTCAAGGTGGTGCGATCGAAATCCAGATAGGCGAAGGGATAGCGGGTGCGCGCCCACTCGGCGTGCTCCAGCGCGAACTTGGCCAACAGCGTCGTCTTGCCGACGCCGCCGATCCCACAGACCACCAGAGGCGGCTTCGCCCCAAACAGCCGACGGCTCAGGTTTGCCACCATGCGAAAGGCGGAGCCGGTCAGGCTGGCTGCCGGCGCGACGCCGACATAGTCGCGCAGCCGCTCGATCTCGCGAT
>JAYSFH010000447.1:0-3809 GCA_041913405.1 Dongia sp.
GAGCGCGGCAAGGTGGTCCGGCGCCTCGGCGTCAACGTCAAAGCGCTCCGCGAGTTGGTCGAGCGCAACGAGGTGATCGGCGCCGCGAAACTCCGCACCCGGCGCGCTGCCACGGCAAAGTCGCGGCGGCGCGCCAAGTAGGCGACCGTCATCGGATTCGCCGCGCGGATTGCAGCGGCATGATCGGCTGGTCAGGCCTTCGCCGCGCGCAGGCCTAGGCCAGTAACCTGTTGATCTGATTATGATTGGAAGAAGTGGCGGAGGGAGGGGGATTCGAACCCCCGATAGGGCTTTAGGGCCCTATAACGGTTTAGCAAACCGCCGCCTTCAGCCGCTCGGCCACCCCTCCGCACTAGAGACGTCCGTTCTTGAGCAGCTTGCGCCACGGCGTATGCGCGGGGGTTTAGTAACGGCCGGGCCGCCTAATGTCAAACCGGCTCCGATACCCGCCCCGCCCTGCTTGGAAACGGCGCGGGTCCAGGGCCAAAACGCAGTCGCCCCTCCGACGAGGACGGAGGGGCGACGAGGCGAGTTGGATCCCGATCGGCCTTGTGATGTCAGGGGGCCGATCGCGGATCTATATGGACGATGGCTTGGGACGCTGCGTTTCGGGGGGAACCAGCGCACCACCGCCCACTGAGACCAATGCCCGGCTCCTGCCGGCGTTCCCCGACCGGTCTCCGAAAAACCCAGGCTCCGAGAAGACAGACCCTCCGGAAACCGCGCTCAGCGCCGCTCGTATTGCCTGGCGCCGAACAGCACATCCCGCTCCTCGGGCGACAGCTGCTTCGGCGCTCGGCTGAGCTCCGCCAGCACGGCGAGGCCGCACACGACCGCCGGCCGTGCGGCGATCGCGTTGAACCAGCGTTCGAGGCTGGGATAGTCGCTGAGCTGCACCCCCTGCTTCTCCCAGTAGCGCAGCCAAGGGAAGATCGCGATGTCGCTCATGCCGTAGTCGCCGCCGGTCAGGTACTCGACCTCGGCGAGGCGCGTGTCGAGCACGCCGTAGAGCCGCTTCGCCTCGGCGGTGAAGCGCTCGATCGCATAGGGCGCCGGCTCCGCCGCGTAGTGCCGGAAATGCACCACCTGGCCCAGCATCGGCCCGATATTCGCCATCTGGAAGGAGAGCCATTGCAGCGCCACCGACTGGTCGCGCGCGGACTTCGGCCAGAGCTTGCCGGTCTTCTCGGCGAGATAGATCAGGATCGCGCCGGATTCCATCAGTGAGATCGGCTGGCCGCCGGGACCATCGGGATCGACGATCGCCGGCACCTTGTTGTTCGGGCTGATCTTCAGGAATTCGGGCTGGAACTGGTCGCCCTTGGCGATGTCCACCGGGATCGGCGTGTAAGGCAGGCCGAGCTCCTCGAGCGCGATATGGATCTTGTGGCCGTTCGGCGTGGGCCAGGTATAGACCGCGATCCCCATCACGCGGCCGCCTTCTCGAGCGCCTTCAACCCGCGCCGCACGGCGGGCCGCTCAGCGATCGCGCTGACCCAGCGCTGGACGTTCGGATAGTTGTCCATGTTGAAGCCGAAGCTGTGGCTGTTGCGCACCCAGGGCCAGGAGGCGATGTCGGCGATGGTGTAGTCGGCGCCGGCGAGATAGGCATGCTCCGAAAGCCGCCGGTCGACCACGCCCAGCAGCCGCCCGACTTCGTTGGTGTAGCGGTCGATCGCATAAGGCACGCGCTCGGGCGCCACGCTGCGGAAATGGAAGGCCTGGCCGTACATCGGGCCGATATTGGCGATCTGGAACATCAGCCATTCCAGAGTGGCGTATCGGGCCCGCGGTTCGACGGGGAGAAGCTTCCCGCTCTTCTGCGCGAGATACATCAGGATCGCGGCGGATTCGAAGACCGCCAGCGGCTTCCCATCCGGACCGTCGGTGTCGACGATCGCCGGAATCTTGCCGTTGGGATTGATCTTCAGATATTCAGGCCGGGTCTGCTCCTTGGCGCCGAGATTGACCTTGTGGACCCGAAACGGCAGCCCGGTTTCCTCCAGCATGATGTGGATTTTGTGGCCGTTCGGTGTGGTCCACGAATAAAGCTCGATCATGCCGCTATGCTGAAAGGGAACGGGACGGGAAAGGCAGTCTTCTCGATTTCCCCCGCCCTGGCAAGGGTTGAAGGCTCATCTCGCACCTAAGGAATGCTGGTGGACATGCGCCGCGCGGCTCGGGCATCGTGCCGCCGGGATAATAGGAGACGTTTGCATGACGGAGATCGGGAGAGCCCATAGTGGCTTTGCGGATTTGCTCGGCTACAAGCTGACCGCGCGCGGTGTCGGCACCGCAGAGATGACGCTGAAGGTCGGCCCGCAGCATCTGAACCGCGCCTCGATCCCGCATGGCGGCGTGCTGGCCACCCTGCTCGACAGTGCGGCGGGATTCGCGGCAGCCTTCGTCGATGATCCGGACCGGCCGCGCGCGGTGGTGACGCTTTCGATCAACGTTCTGTTCATCGGCCAGGCCCGGCTCGGCGACACGCTGATCGCCCGCGGACGGAGGATCGGCGGCGGCAAATCCATCGCCTTCGCCGAAGCCGAGGTCACCAGCGACGGCAAGACCATCGCCCGCGCCGAAGGCACCTTCAAATACCTCGGGACCGGCCGCACTACTTGATGTCGGATTCCTGGCGCCGGGCGATCAGCTTGCCGAGGCTGTCGGTCTTCGCCTTGGCGGCATTGCCCCCGACATAGGTGGCGTAGATCGAGACGATGTTGCCGGACGCGGTCATCGCGTAAGTGAGAACTTCCGGGCCGCCGTCCTGGAACGAGGAGCTGGAGCAATTGGCGACGCCACTGACGGCTTGGCCGCCAGACCCTTGCACAATTTCCGTGACACTCTGCTCGAAGCTCCCGTCGCATTCGTCCTTGTAACCGCTGAGATAGCTGAGCACGACGTCCTGCAGGTTCTCGTCGTCGAGGCGTTCCTGCCAGAACTGACCGACGCCGATCGGCGTCGAGAAGAAATGATAGGGTTTGCCCGACGAAAAATTCTTCGGCTGGACCGTGATCATCGACGGCTTGGCGCCGGTGACATCGACCAGAAACTGGCGAACATCGTCCGTGCTCAGCGTCAGCTTATCCAGTCGCAATGCACTGGCATTGCCCTGCTGGTTGCTGCTGTCCTGCTGTTGCCCGCCCCCGTTGCTGCTTTGCCCCTGGCTGTCACCGAAGGGCTGCGCACTCTGCCCGCCGTCACTCTGCTGGGAGTCGCCGCCGCCGAACGGATTGGCGGATGCCTGCTTCGAGTACTGGTCCACGCAGTTCAGCAGCCGATCGAGCGCCGCCCGCGACTGGCTGAGATCGAAAGTATAGTCCTCGTTCTGGGCACGGAAGGTGACCTGGCTGCCGTTCTGCAGCTCGTTGAAGACGTCCTGGTCATACTCGGCCTTGATGACCACGTATTTGTCGGAGCTGGTCTCCGCCCGGCCGTTGTATTGCCGGTTGCGGTCGATCCAGTAGCTGATCGGGTAGGACTGGTTGGCGGGAAGGTTCCAGGACTTGCTGTTGAGCCAAATCTCGAGGCTCCAGTCCTTCTTCACGCTGACGCCGAGCTGGACCTTGTTGCGGTTGAAGGCCCAGACCGTGCAATCGGTGAACTGGCCGGTGTCGTTGTTGGTGTAGGAGAACCCGGTCCATGGACCGACGTTGAATTCCTCGGTCTCCTTCGCCCCCGCCGGCGCGAGACCGGCCAGCGCGGCGATCACGCCGATCAGCACGATTCCCAGCGCAGCCACAATCCCCCGCATGGCCACCTCCACCCACTGCTCGAGGGTTGGATGCTATCAAGCCGGGGGTGGC
>JAYSFH010000448.1:0-3809 GCA_041913405.1 Dongia sp.
TGTTCGGGTTATGCTCGTCATAGCCGCTGGGCTTGGCGAAGGTCTCGATCCAGTGCTTGAGGTGCGGATGCTGCGCGCCTTCCTGCTCCGGGGTCGCGGCGCGGGCCGGGAAGGGCACCTCCGCCGGATCATAGAGTCCGTTGTAGGGCTCCGGCGTGATCACCGGCGGGTGCGGGCGCAGGAATACGCAGTGCAGGAACCAGTCCTTCTCGCGGTTCGCCTTCAGCCAGTCGATGGCAAGGTCCGCCATGAAATTGGTGTCGCTGTCCTGGGCCTTGAACAGGGTCGGGCGGTAGCGATGGCCGCGGCCCGCCGGCAGGGCAATGTCCCGGGGCTTGTAAACATCGCGGCGCCCGGTGAAGTCGTAGCCCTTGCGATGGAGATCGCTCATCCATTCCGCCTCGAAGTCCTGGAAGATGATGCCGACGCGATAGCCGGGCATCGGTCCTTCGTAAGTCTTGAGTGCCGGGTCGTTGGGATGGCGGTCTCTGGGATCGGCGCTGGTGTCGGTGTAGCCGTAGAGCGTCGGGTCATAGCCGGCCTTGCGGGCTTCCTTGGCGATGTTGGTGTGCCGCGAATCGAGCGGCGTGCCGTTCCGCCCGGAGCGGTGGTTCATCAAATAGAGGCCGGTATGCAGGCTGGTGCGCGCCGGCCCGCAGGGCGCGCAGACCGTCCGGTGCTGCTTGAACAGCGTCCCGTCCTTCGCCAGGGCATCGAGATGCGGGGTCTTCACGACTGGATGATTGACGGCGGACAGGCATTCGGCCCGCCATTGATCGGCGGAGATGAACAGGACTTTGCGGGATTGTGCGGTCACGGATCGTTTCTCGATAAATGAGGGTAACTCGTTCTGAAACCAGCAGAGAACCGCGGCCGGTTCTCGCGGGTCGGCTCTCCGTGACGCCGACCTTAGCCGGTTTCGCTGCGGTGCGGCAGAGGGCCGTGGGAATCGTCGCCGCCAGCCTACGGCAATCTCGTCTTGGCTGTCATGTCTCTGTAATATGGCTGCAACAAGCGGCGGGCTAATGTCCCGCGCGCAGAAAAGAGCCGGGTCAACCGGCGCCCTAAAAACGAGAGAGACCAGAGGTGACAAGATGAGAAAGTTCGATTTCGCGGTGGCCCTGCGGCGCGCGCTGCTGACCACCACCGCGATGGGGAGTGCTGCAGCGGTCCTGGTGACCAGCATTGCCGCGAGCGCCCAGGAAGTGGAACAGTCCTTGGTGGACGCCGCCAAGAAGGAAGGCCAGCTGACCACGATCGCCCTGCCGCATGACTGGTGCGGTTACGGCGCGCTGATCGACGGCTTCAAGGCCAAGTACGGCATCGCCGTCAACGAGCTCAACCCGGATGCGGGTTCGGGTGACGAGATCGAGGCGATCAAGGCGAACAAGGGCAACACCGGCCCGCAGGCGCCGGACGTGATCGACGTCGGCCTCTCCTTCGGCCCCTCGGCCAAGAAGGACGGCCTCATCCAGCCGTACAAGGTCGCGACCTGGGATTCGATCCCGGACAGCGCCAAGGATGCCGAAGGCTACTGGTACGGCGACTATTACGGCGTGCTCGCCTTCGAGGTGAACACCGACATCATCAAGAACGTGCCGAAGGATTGGGCCGATCTCCAGGGCGCCGACTACAAGAACGCGGTGGCGCTGGCGGGCGATCCGCGCACCTCGAACCAGGCGATCCAGGCGGTCTATGCCGCGGGCCTCGCCAGCGGTGCGAAGGATGCGAAGGCCGCGGGTGAAGCCGGTCTGAAGTACTTCTCCGAGCTCAACAAGAACGGCAACTTCGTGCCGGTGATCGGCAAGCTTGCGCCGCTCACCCAGGGCTCGACGCCGATCATCATCCGCTGGGACTACAACGCGCTGGCCGATCGCGACACCGCAAAGGGCAACCCGCCGATCGACGTGGTCGTGCCGGCATCCGGCGTCGTCGCCGGCGTCTATGTCCAGGCGATCAGTGCCTACGCGCCGCACCCGAATGCCGCCAAGCTCTGGATGGAGTATCTCTACTCCGACGAAGGGCAGCTGGGCTGGCTGAAGGGCTATTGCCACCCGATCCGCTTCAACGACCTCGTTGAAAAGGGCAAGGTCCCGCAGGAGATGCTGGACAAGCTGCCGCCGGCGGATGCCTACAAGAAGGCGGTCTTCCCGACGCTCGACGAACAGGCGGCGGGCAAGGAAGCGATCACCAAGCAATGGGACTCGGTGGTCGGCGCCAACGTCCAGTAAGCTGGCCGTAACCGGGCATGGGGTCATCCGGCGATCCGCCGGGTGACCCTTGCCTTATTCAGATCATCGAGAGCGACTGCGACCGCCGCGCATGGACCATCGGGCATGACCGCCACCATCGACACGACACCGCCGCTGCCCGCTGAGCCTGGCCCCGTGCCGGGCGGGAGCACGGCGCCGAAGAACCTGGCGATCGGCCAGCAGGTCTGGGCCTGGCTCGGCGTCGGGCCGTTCTTCATCTTCGCCCTGATGTTCCTGCTGCTGCCGACCGTCTACCTGCTGGTCGGCGCGTTCCAGGATCCGGACGGGCATTTCACCCTGCAGAATCTGGCGGACCTGTTCACCCCGTCGATCCTCAGCGCCTATTGGATCAGCATCAAGGTGAGCCTCGCCTCGGCCCTGGTCGGCGCGCTGATCGGCTTCTTCCTCGCCTATGCCGTGGTGCTGGGCGGATTGCCGGCCTGGCTGCGGCCGACCCTGATGACCTTCTCCGGCGTCGCCTCGCAATTCGCCGGCTTGCCGCTGGCTTTCGCCTTCCTGGCGACGCTCGGGCGAACCGGACTCGTCACCGTGCTGGCCCGCGACTTCCTCGGCTTCAACCTCTACGGCACCGGCTTCAATCTGCTGAGTTTCTGGGGCCTGACGCTCACCTATCTCTATTTCCAGATCCCCCTGATGGTGCTGATCCTCACCCCGGCGCTCGACGGCCTGAAGAAGGAATGGGGCGAGGCGGCGCAGGTCCTGGGCGCCAGCCAGCGGCAATACTGGACCATGGTGGCGCTGCCGATCCTCTTCCCAAGCATTCTCGGCGCCACCTTGCTGCTGTTCGCCAATTCCTTCGGTGCGATCGCCACGGCCTATGCGTTGACCGGCAGCTCGCTCAACATCGTCACCATCCTGCTCTATGCCCAGATCCGCGGCGACGTGCTGCACAACCAGAACCTAGGCTATGCGCTGGCGCTCGGCATGATCCTGATCACCGGGCTCTCCAACGGCGCCTATATCTGGCTGCGCGCCCGCGCCGAGCGGTGGATGCGATGAAGCAGTCCAAGATCGGCTCCTGGATCGCGGTCATCGTCGGCACGCTCTATTTCATCGTGCCGCTGATCTGCACCTTCGAGTTCTCGCTCCGGATGCGGCGCGGCGAGTACAGCTTCGATGCCTACCGGGTGGTGTTCAGCGACCCCAGCTTCCAGGAGACCTTCCTCTATTCGACCCTGATGGGGCTGATCACCATCGTGATCGGCGTCGTGCTGGTGGTGCCGACCGCCTATTTCATCCAGCTCCGTCTGCCAAGGCTCCGGCCGGTCGTTGAGTTCATCACCTTGCTGCCCCTGGTCATGCCGGCGATCGTCATCGTCTTCGGCTATCTCCGGCTCTACAACAGCTCGTCCTGGATCCCGATGACGGCGAATGCCCGCACCACCGACCTGCTGCTCGCCTTCAGCTACGTGACCCTCGCCTTGCCCTACATGTACCGTGCGGTCGAGACCGGCATGCGGGCGATCGACGTCCGCACCTTGACCGAGGCGGCGGAGATCCTGGGCGCCAGGCTGCCGACCATCCTTTTCAAGGTGA
>JAYSFH010000449.1:0-3808 GCA_041913405.1 Dongia sp.
CATCTACGGCTTCTACCCGGCGCCGGATCGCTGGCGGGTCAATATCGTCTTCGTGATGCTGGCGGTCTCGATCGTCGGCCTGCTGTCGGAGCGGGTGAAGCCGCAGCAGAAGAAGTACCTGGCGATCTTCTTCTTCGCGATCTTCCCGGTGCTGGCCTTCTGGCTGCTCTATGGCGGGCTCGGCCTCGAGGTGGTTGAGACCCGGCTCTGGGGCGGCTTCATGCTGACCCTGATCCTCTCGGGGATCGGCATCGTGTTCTCGCTGCCGCTGGGCGTGCTGCTGGCATTGGGAAGGCGCTCCGAGCTGCCGGTCGTGCATATGCTCTGCGTGTTCCTGATCGAGTTCGTGCGCGGCGTGCCGCTGCTCACGATTCTCTTCATGGCCAACGTGATGCTGCCGTTCTTCCTGCCGCCGGGCGTCGAGTTCAACGTGCTGCTGCGCGTGCTGCTGGGCGTCACCATCTTTGCCGCCGCCTATATGGCGGAGGTGGTGCGCGGCGGCTTGCAAGCCCTGCCGAAGGGCCAGTACGAAGGCGCCATGGCGATGGGCCTCGGCTATTGGCAGCTGATGCGCCTCATCATCCTGCCGCAGGCCTTGCGGATCGCCATCCCCGGCATCGTCAACAACTTCATCAGCCTGGCGCAGGACACGACCCTGGTCGCCATCGTCGGCCTCTACGACTTCCTGAACATCGTGCGCGCGGGTTCGCGCGACACCAACTGGCTCGGCACCGAGATCGAGGGCTATGCCTTCTGCGCCCTGGTCTACTGGGTGTTCTGCTTCGCCATGTCGCGTTACAGCATGTATCTGGAGCTGAAGCTCCACACCGGTCACAAGAAGCGCTGAGAGGAACTCGATGGCTCAAGCTGCACAGATACCCGCCGCTTCCGATCAGCCGATGATCGAGCTCTCCGCGGTCAACAAATGGTACGGCCAGTTCCATGTGCTGAAGGACATCAACCTCACGGTCTATTCCGGCGAGCGCATCGTGGTCTGCGGCCCCTCGGGCTCGGGCAAGTCCACGATGATCCGCTGCATCAACCGGCTGGAAGAGCACCAGAAGGGCAAGATTGTGGTCGATGGCGTGGAACTCACCCACGACCTGAAGAAGATCGAGCAGGTGCGCCGCGAAGTCGGCATGGTGTTCCAGCATTTCAACCTGTTCCCGCACTTGACCGTGCTGGAGAACCTCACCCTGGCGCCGATCTGGGTCCGCAAGATGCCGAAGAAGGAAGCGGAAGAGGTCGCGATGAAATACCTGCAGCGGGTGAAGATCCCCGAGCAGGCAGGGAAGTATCCGGGCCAGCTGTCCGGCGGCCAGCAGCAGCGCGTGGCGATCGCCCGCTCGCTCTGCATGAATCCGAAGGTCATGCTGTTCGACGAGCCGACCTCGGCGCTCGACCCCGAGATGATCAAGGAAGTGCTGGACGTGATGATCGAGCTCGCCAAGTCGGGCATGACCATGATCTGCGTCACCCACGAGATGGGCTTCGCCCGCACCGTGGCCAACCGGGTGATCTTCATGGACCGCGGCGAGATCATCGAGCAGAACGAGCCGGAAGAGTTCTTCAAGAACCCGAAATCCGAGCGCACCAAGCTGTTCCTGAGCCAGATCCTGCATCACTGAGGGCGCGCGTCGCATGCGCCCGACCGGCGACGGTCACCGCCGCGCGCTATCGCCCGCCGTCAAACCGCGCGATGCCGAGGCCATGGATGTCGGTGTCGCTGCGGCCGTCGACGATCAGCTCGGCAAGGACCGCGCCAACGCCGGGACCAAGCTGAAACCCATGCCCGCAGAATCCGAAAGCGTGGAACAGGCCCGGCGTCGTCGCTGACGGCCCGACGATCGGCGAGCCGTCGGCGGTGTCGCCATCGACCCCGGTCCAGGTGCGGATGATGTTCAGATGCCGGATCTCCGGCACGATCCGCACGGCCTCCGCCGCGGCGCTCGCGGAAATCTCGGGCAGCGGTTTGGAGCGGGTGTGGTCCGCGTTGGCGCGGCCCTGGCCGCCGCCGAAGATCACGTTGCCGCGCGGGATCTGGCGGAAATAGAGATCGCCGCCGATGACGCCGAGCACCGGTTGGAAGCGATAGGGCGCCGGCTCGGTCACCATGATCTGCGGCACTTCCGGCACCAGAGTCACATTTTCGCCGAACCAGGAGGCCACGGTATTGGCCCAGGCGCCGGCGGCATTCACAAGCAGCGGCGCTTCGAAGCGGCGGCCGTCGCGGGTCTCGACCCGGAAGTCGCCGTCGCGTGTCGCAGCGGTCACTTCGGCGCCTTCGATGACGGTGGCGCCGGCCTTCCGCACGGCGGCGGCGAAGGCGGGGGCGATCAGCCGCGGGTTGGCCTGGCCGTCGCTCGGGCAGTAGGTGCCGGCGATGATATGGGACCCGAGCCAGGGGAAGCGGCGGTCGAGATCGGCGCGGTCGAGGTATTCGAGTTGCAGGCCGTAGAGCGAGACCGCCTGCAAATGCAGCTGCAGCAGGTCGACGTCGGATTCCTTGCGGGCGAGGCGGAGATGGCCGGTTTGGGTGAACTCGCCGTCGGTGCCGATCAGGCTTGCGAGCTCGCTCCAGATCGCGCGGGAGCGGAAGGAGAGCGGAATCTCGGCGAGCGCCCGGCCATGCTGGCGCACGCCGCCGAAATTGACGCCGCTGGCGCGGATCCCCGCCTGGTCGCGTTCCAGCAGGATGACGCGTTGGCCCTTGCGGGCGAGATGGAGCGCGGTGGAGCAGCCGACGATGCCGCCGCCGATGACGATCACGTCCGCTTTCACGGCGCGTCTCCGGCGAGTGCCGCGATCGGCACCGGCTTCACCGGCGGCTGCGCTCTGAGGCGGCCGACGGAATCGACGCTGACGCCGAGCCGGGCCGCCAGCACCCCGGCGCCGGCGATGCCGCAGACGCGGCCCTGGCAGCGGCCCATGCCGAGCCTTGTCGCGGCCTTCACCCGGTTGATTTCGCGCAGGCCCTGGTCGGCGGCGGCGCGCACCTCGCCCGCGGTGACGTTCTCGCAGCGGCAGAGGATGGTGGCGTCGGGCAAGTCGCGCGCGAGGTGTGACGGGAAGGGCATCGCTTGTTCGAGCGCGACGCGGAAGCGATGCCAGCGGCGAAGCGCCGGGAGATCGTCGGAATCTTTTGGCGCGATGCCGATGTCTTGCAGCAGCGCGCCGGCGGCGATGCGGCCGCGCAGCTCCGCCGCGTCGGCACCCTGGATCCCGGCGCCGTCGCCGGCGAGATAGAGGCCGTCGCAGCCGATGGCGCGGCCCTGCTCGTCGGTCTGCGGCAGCCACTGGTTCTGCACGCGGTCGAAGGCGAAGCGCGCGCCGGCGATCTCGGCCAGCTGGCTCTCTGATTTGAGGCCGTAGCCAAGCGCCACGGCGTCGCAAGGGATGTTGCGCAGCCTGCCATCGACCAGCACTTCCAGGCCGGCGACACTGTCGCTGCCGAGGATGCGCGACGGCGTTGCCCCGGCGATCACCGGCACGCGCCAGGATTTGAGTTTGCCGAGATAATAGGCGCCCTTGGCTGCGGTCTTGGCCTGTGCCGCCATGCCGGCGAGGTTGGCGCCGAGGCCGAGCCAGGGCGCTGTGGTCACCACCGCGGCGACGGTGGCGCCGGCCTTGGCGTATTGATAGGCAGCGAGATAGAGCAGGGGGCCGGCGCCGAGGAAGGCGACGCGGTGGCCGATGGCGCAGCCCTGGTGTTTGAGCGCGATCTGCGCCCCGCCCAAAGTTGTGACGCCGGGCAGGGTCCAGCCGGGCAGCGGCATGATACGGTCCATCGCACCGGTGGCGAGGATCA
>JAYSFH010000450.1:0-3805 GCA_041913405.1 Dongia sp.
GCCATGCCCTTGGCCTTGAGCACGCTCTGCACCAGGTCATGCTCTCCGACCGAGGCGCCGCCGCTGGTGAGCAGCAGGTCCGCGCCGGCGGCGCGGTCGATGAGGTCGGCGAGAGCGGATTCCTCGTCACGGGCGATGCCGAGATTGATCGCCTCACCGCCGCATTGCGTGACGAAGGCGGCGAGGGCGAAGCCGTTGGAGGCGATGATCTGGCCCGGCGACACGGTCTCGCCGGGCTGCACCAGCTCGTTGCCGGTGGAGATGATCGCGACCCGGGGCTTCCGGGTGACGGTGAGCCAGGGCCAGTTCATCGCCGCGGCGAGGCCGATATCCGACGGCGTGAGGCGGCGGCCGGCGGGAATGCCGAGCTGGCCCTCGGCGAAATCGTTGCCGGCGGCGCGGATATGCTTGCCTTGGATCGCGGCGCCGCCATCGACGATGCGGACGTGGTCGCCGTCCTTCTCGGTGTTCTCCTGGATGACGATGGCATCGGCACCCTGCGGCACGGCGGCGCCGGTGAAGATGCGCGCGGCTTCGCCGGGGCCGATTGCACGGGCGGGCAGGGTGCCGGCGGCGATGGCTTCGACCACCTTGAGGCGCATGGGAAGCTGCTGCACGTCGGCGGCGCGCACGGCATAGCCGTCCATCGCGGAGACCGCTTGCGGCGGATGGGCGAGGCGCGCGGTCACCGGCGCGCTCAGCACGCGACCGACCGCCTGGTCGAGGGCCACGACTTCGGCGCCGAGTGGTGCGAAGGCGGCGAGAATCCGGTCGGTCGCTTCCTGAACCGAAAGCATCAGTCGGCCTCGAAGGTGCCGGACTTGCCGCCGCTCTTGTGGGTCAGGCGGATCTCGGTGATGCGCATGGTCTTATCGACTGCCTTGACCATGTCGTAGACCGTGAGCGCCGCGACCGAGACGGCGGTCAGCGCTTCCATCTCGACGCCGGTACGGCCCTTGAGCTTGCAGGTGGCTTCGATCGCGACGGCGGAGTTCGCCGCGTCGATCGAGAGCTCGACCTTCACCGAGGAGAGCGAAAGGGGGTGGCAGAGCGGGATGAGATCGGGCGTGCGCTTCGCGCCCATGATGCCGGCGAGCTGCGCGACCGTGAGCACGTCGCCCTTCTTGACGTGGCCGTCGCGAATCAGCGCCAGAGTCTCCGGCGCCATGACGACGGCGCCCTTGGCGACGGCGATGCGCTCGGTTTCCGATTTCTCGGAGACGTCCACCATCCGGGCATTGCCCTCGGCATCGAAATGGGTGAGGCGGGTCACTAGGCGACCGCGAGCTGCGGAGCACGGCCACCCAGCAGCGTGCGCGTGGCGGCCGCGACGTCCGGCTGGCGCATGAGACTCTCGCCGACCAGGAAGACCGAGGCGCCGACACGGTGCATGCGCTCCAGGTCCGCCGTTACATTGAGGCCGCTTTCGGCGACCAGGATACGATCACGCGGGACGCGAGGCGCCAGCTGCTCGGTGACGGCGAGATCGACGGTGAGCGTCTTGAGATTGCGGTTGTTGATGCCGAACAGCTTCACATCGAGCTTGAGCGCGCGGTCGAGCTCGGCGGCGTCATGCACCTCGACCAGCACGTCCATGCCGAGGTCGTCGGCGAGTGCCGCTAGCTCGGCGGCCTGGACGTCTTCGAGTGCGGCCATTATGAGGAGGATGCAATCGGCCCCGAGCGCCCGGGATTCGTAGATCTGGTAGGGATCCAGCATGAAATCCTTGCGCAGCAGCGGCAGATCGACGGTCGCGCGCACCGCGGTGAGGAAGCCGTCCTCGCCTTGGAAATAGGGGAAGTCGGTCAGCACGCTGATGCAGGTCGCGCCGCCATCCCGGTAGGCGCGCGCCAGCACCGGCGGGTCGAAATCGGCGCGGATCAGGCCTTTCGAGGGCGAGGCTCGCTTGATCTCGGCGATGAGGCCGAATTTGCCGGCGCCGACGACCTGCTCCAGGCGCTTGGCGAAACCGCGCGGCGGATCGATGCGGTTGCGGCCCTCGGCCGAAGCGATGATCTCGGATGGGGAGACGGCGCGTTTGCGCGCGGCGATATGCTCGCGCTTGTCGGCGCATATCTTCGCCAGGACGTCGCTCATGATTTGCTCGAATTGGTGACGGCGACGAGAGCGGCGAGGGTCGCCTTCGCCTTGCCGGTGTCGAGGGCGTCGGCGGCAAGCATGATGCCGGCGGGAATGTCGGAGACGCGCTCGGCGATCACCAGTGCCGCCGCAGTGTTCAGCAGCACGATGTCGCGATAGGGGCCTTGCACGCCTTCAAACAGACCGCGGATCGCCTGAGCATTCGCGGCGGCATCGCCGCCTTTCAGCGCCGCACCGTCGGAACGGGCGAGGCCGAAGTCTTCGGGCGCAAGGGTGAAGCTGCGGATCGCGCCGTGGCGCAGCTCGACCACCTTGGTCGGGCCGGTGGTGGTGATCTCGTCCAAGCCGTCGCTGCCATGGACCAGCCAGGCATGCTCGGTGCCGAGGTTGCGCAGCACCTGTGCCATCGGTTCCAGCCAATCGGCGGAGAAGACGCCGAGCAGCTGGCGCTTCACGCCGGCCGGGTTCGACATCGGGCCGAGCAGGTTGAAGATCGTGCGGGTGCCAAGCTCGGCGCGGGTCGGGCCGACATGGCGCATCGCGCTGTGATGTTTCTGTGCCCAGAGGAAGCTGGTGCCGACCTCGTTCAAGGCGCGCTCGACCGTGGGCATGTCCGCTTCGAGGTTGACGCCGAGGGCGGCCAGCACATCGGCGGCGCCGCTTTTCGAGGATGCCGCGCGGTTGCCGTGCTTGGCGACCGTGACGTCGCAGGCGGCGCAGATCAGCGCGACCGGAGTCGAGATGTTGAGCGTGCCGGCATGATCGCCGCCGGTGCCGCAGACGTCGATCGCATTGGCCGGGCTGGAGATGCGCGTCATCTTCTCGCGCATCACCTTCACGGCGGCGGTCATCTCTTCGACGGTTTCGCCACGGACGCGGAGCGCCATCAGGAAGGCGGCGATCTGGGCCGGCGTCACCTCGCCGCCCATGATGGCGCCGAAGGCCGCTTCAGCCTGTGCCTGGGTCAGGGGCTTGCCCTGGGCGACGATGCCGATGATGCCCTTGAAGTCGACGGAAGACGCCGCAGGCGTCACGACAGGCGCGTTCATCCTACGCGACCTTATCCATGCGGAGATTGGTGCCGCAATCCTGCAGGAAATTGGCGAGGATCTTGTGGCCGTGCTCCGAGGCGATGCTCTCCGGGTGGAACTGCACGCCGAAGATCGGCAGGGTCTTGTGCTGCAGGCCCTGGATCACGCCGTCATCGCTTTGCGCGGTGATTTCCAGCGTGTCCGGGAAAGTCTCGGGCTCGACCGTCAGCGAGTGATAGCGGGTGGCGTTGAAATCGTTAGGCACGTCGCGGAACACGCCCTTGTTGGTGTGGTGCACTTTCGAGAGCTTGCCGTGCATCGGCTTTGGTGCCCGAATCACCTTGCCGCCGAAGACCTGGCCGATCGCCTGGTGGCCGAGGCAGACGCCGAACAGCGGCACCTTGGCCGCGGCGGCGCGCTTGATGAGATCGAGGCAGATGCCCGCGGTGTCGGGCGTGCAGGGGCCGGGCGAAAGAATGATCCCTTGCGGATGCTTGGCCATCACCTCATCGACAGTGATCTTGTCGTTGCGATGGACTTCGAGCCTGGCGCCCAGTTCCCCCAAATAGTGGAACAGGTTGTAGGTGAAGCTGTCGTAGTTGTCGATTAGGATGAACATCGTTAAAGAGGCCAATTCAGCAATCGGGCGAGAAGTTTAGCAGGCGATGTTGGAG
>JAYSFH010000451.1:0-3796 GCA_041913405.1 Dongia sp.
CTACCCCTCCTGCGTCACCTTCTACGAGGGGCGCCTGTTCTGGGGCGGCTGCCCGCTGACGCCGACCCGGGTCGACGGCTCGATGTCGTCGAACTACGAGACCTTCTCGCCCTCGACGACCGCCGCGGTGGTAGCCGACGACAACGCCGTCGCCTATCCGCTGGATTCCGGCGACGTCAACAACGTGCTCTGGATGAAAGACGACGAGAAAGGCCTGCTCGTCGGCACCAAGGGCGGCGAATGGGTGGTGCGTGCCAACACCCTCAACGGCGCACTGACGCCGACCAATGTGAAGGCGACACGCGCCACCACCTACGGCTCCTATGAAGGCTCGCAGCCGGTCAGGACCGGCAAGGACGTGATCTTCGTGCAGCGCAAGCGGCGCAAGATCCGCAACCTCAACTACACCTACGAGATCGACGGCTTCAACGCCGGCGATCTCTCCATCCTCTCCGGCCATATCGGCCGCCTGGAGTTCGGCCAGCTTGCCTTCCAGTCGGAGCCCGAGGGCTGGGTCTGGATGACCCGCGGCGACGGGCAGCTCCCCGTGCTTACCTACGACCGCGACGAGCAGAAGATCGGCTGGTCGCGGCAGATCCTGGGTGGCCATCAGGACGCGGCGCGGCGCCGGCCGCCGATCGTCCGCTCGGTCTGCACCATTCCCGATCCCAACGACGCCCGCGACGAAGTCTGGCTGATCGTGCAGCGGATGATCAACGGCCGGGTCGAACGCTATGTCGAGTTGTTCGCACCGGAATGGGAGAACTCCGACGACCAGGAGCAGGCTTTCTATGTCGATTCCGGCCTGATCTTCGACGGCCGGCAGGCCCAGACCCTGCAGCCGGGCGCCGGCGCCACGGTGAAGGGCACGACCGGCGTCGTCTTCACCGCCGGCGCCGACGTGTTCAAACCGTCCGATGTCGGTCGCGAGATATCGATGCGCTGGTTCGACTACACGGCACTGGATCCGGAGGACCCGGCGGTGCAAGGCGCCTGGATCTCGGCCAAGGCGCGGATCACCGCATTCGGCTCGGCGACGCAGGTGACGGCGACCATTCTCGCCGCCTGGCCCGGTCTCGATCTCGTCTCCGTCAACGGCTGGCGGCTCTCGGCGAGCGCGCTCTCCAACCTCTGGCACCTCGAGGGTGAGACCATCTCGGTCAACGCCGAGGGCGCCACGCATCCCGACATCGTGGTCGTCAATGGCCGCGCGCCGCTGACCCGCGCGGTCGGCTACGCGGTCGCGGGCCTCAAGTTCCATTCGCGGCTCCAGACCATGCGCATCGAGGCCGGCGCCGTCGATGGGACGGCGCAAGGCAAGGTGAAGCGCATCAACGAGGTCACCTTCCGCGTGCTGCAAAGCCTCGGCGGCGAGGCGGGGCCGGATTTCACCAGCATGGTGCCGCTCAAGTACCGCACCACGACGATCCCCATGGGCGAGGCGCCGCCGATCGGCGACGACGACTGCCGCGTCCTTTGGGAGAAGGGTTACGAGACCAAAGGCCGCATCGCGCTGCGCCAATCGGCACCGTTCCCGATGACTGTGATCGCGGTCCTGCCGCAGGTCACGACTTACGACAGGGGGTGACGGGCATGCTGATCGTTCCCTACGCACCGCACCATCTGCACCGTCTCGCTCTGCAGCCGCACCAGCAGCATCTGGGCCCGGCGTTGCGCGCGCATGGCTGGGCCGAGCAGGTGAGCGACGCCGGCCCATGCTGGACCGCGTTGGTCGAGCGAGAGCCGATCGCCTGCGGTGGTTTCCAGGAATGCTGGGAAGGCCGCGCCATCGCCTGGGCGATCCTCGGCACGGAAGCCGGCCGGCACATGCTCGCACTGACCCGTGCCGTCCGCAGCGGATTGCGGCGCCATCCGGCCGTGCGCATCGAGGCTCAGGCGCTGATGGGGTTTGCGCCGGCGGCGCGCTGGGCGGAACTGCTCGGTTTCATGCCGGAAGGCGTGCTGCGGCAGTTCCATCAGGGCCGCGACTATCAGGGGTTCGTGTTCCTGAAGGCCGGCGCGAGCGAGCGATCAATCGTGCATGAACCGGTTGATCGACAAAGCGGCCGGATAGGCGATGACCAGGCTGATCAGGATGCCGACCAGGCTGATCGCCTCATGGAAAGCCATGGCGCGGCCAATACTGACGGCGATCACCGCCACCGGCACCAGGCACAGCATCATGACCCGGGTCGGCACGAAATAGCCCACCAGGAAGCCGGTGGCGACGGGCACGAAGAAGATAAAGGCGAACATGGCCATCGCGGGGTCGCTCTCCGAATAAATTCAACCTGGACGCGAGCCTCATCATTAGAGCCAAAGGCTCTCGCTGACAAGCGCGGACCGCAGGTGCCGCGGGAAAGAGTTCACGCATGACCTGGTTGCCCATCGCCACCGCAGCGGCTCAGGCGGTCGGCTCGATCGTCTCGGGCGTTTCGCAGAACGCGCAGGCGAGGAGTCAGGCGGCCACCTCCAAGGCCAATGCCGACCTTTCTGAGCAGCAGTCTGGCACCCAGGCCCTCGCTATCCGCGAGAAGGCGCGCCGACTGGCCGGACAGAACCGCGCGGCGATCGGCGCTTCGGGTGTCGATCTTGCGGGCTCCTACCTCGATGCGCTCGCCGACAGCGACATCAATGCCGAGCTCGATGCCCAGACCGCGATCTGGAACGGCAAGGTAGAGGCCGCGAACCACCGCGCCCAGGCCAAGGCTTCCAGGAAAGCCGGCACCAGCGCCTTCGTCGGCGGCTTCTTCGGTGCCGGGACTTCCGCCATCTCCGGTTATGCCAATTGGTACGACGCAAAAGCGCGAGACGACATCCGAAAGAAGCTGGCGGCGGGTTCGGAGGAGCCAGGTTCCGGACCCCGCTACCCAAGCCCGAACGCCCATAGCGGAGGTTTCAAGTAATGACGGACTTCCAGGCATGGGACCGACAGCTCCTGCCGCAAGGCAGGCTCGTCGCGCCCCAAACCGGCCCGAGCCTCGCTGAGTCTTTCGGCCAAGGTCTCGCCGATCTCGCCACGGCGGCGTCCGGCGCCGTCGGGTCTATGCAGAAGACGGACGAATGGCGCGAGGAGAAAGAATGGGAGATCGACAAGCCGAAGACCGCTGCGGCAGTGACCGATGCGAAGCTGAAGATTCTCAACGGCCTCTCCGACCTGCAAGCCAGGGCGGCGCCGGGCCTGGCCGACTACCCGGAGCTGATTGACCAGGCCATCTCGGGCGCAACCGAAGAAGCAATGCGCGGCGTCGTCAATCCGCGCGCCCAGAGCTACATCCGCGAGAACATGGAAGAGTTCCGCACGACGACGGTGGCCGTGGGAATCGGGGACAGGGCCACCGCGACATATGCGCTGCAAGCAAGCCAACTGGATGATCTCCTGGAGAAGCAGCGCGACCTGGTCACCAAGCGGCCAGATCAATTCGATGCGGCTATGAAGCCCCTGGTCGAAATGATCGATCGCCTCAACACGTCGGTCGACAAGAGGTCCGAGCTTCGTAGAGCAACCGGCGGCAGCCTCGCGAGAACGATGTTCAACGCACTGGTCGCTCGCGATCCGGATGCAGCAGAGGAGGCGCTGAACTCCGGAAAGTACGACGAGATCCTCGGGTTCGACGCCAAACAAGCCTACCTCGCCGGCATCGAGAGCAAGCGCGAGGTGCAACAGCTGCAGGCGAAGCACGAGGCGGACATAGAGCGGCAAGCATTGCTGGCCGATGCCGACGTTGCAATCGGGAAAGCGCGGAAGGAAGCGTTTGAGAAAGGCGCTTTCGACATGGGTGTCTACGAAACGATC
>JAYSFH010000452.1:0-3792 GCA_041913405.1 Dongia sp.
GCACCAGATGCGCGGCCCCGTCCGCGAATGCGGACATGCGTCCGCTGTGCCCGCTCATTACGATATTGCTCTATACCGGATACCAAACCTTCCGCGGATCGTCGGCGGCGCGCTTATAGTCGTAAGCGCCGTCGATCAGCTTGGCCAGATCCACCTGCGGTCGCCAGCCGAGGAAGTCCTTGGCCTTGGCATTGTCCATCCAGTTCGACTGGAACGCGCTCGGGATCTCCACCGAGGGCAGGCCGCGGGTCTTCTGCAGATGCTGCGCGACCGCGCCGTAATCGACCGGCGCGTCCATGCAGATGTTGAACAGCTGGTGCTTGGCGCGCGGATGGTCGAGCGCCGCGATCATCGCCGCCACCAGGTCGGTCACATGGACGAAATTGCGTTTCAGCGGCTTGCCGTCGGCGTCGAGCAGCAGCGGCACGGTGCCGGCTTCGGCGTAGCGCTTGGCATCCGCCGCGGGCACTAGGTCCTTCCAGACCGGGCCGCCGAACACATCGTCGCCGAAGGAGAGCGTGTATTTGAAATCGTCCTTCTCCATGATCCAGGGCGCGCGCAAGGTGCAGCCGTCGATCCCGTATTGGATGATGTATTGCTGCAGCATCACCTCCTCCAGCACCTTGGAGAGGGCGTAGCATCCGGGATAGGCCATGTGCGGCACGGCCTCGGTGATCGGCGCGGGATGCTTGTAGAAGAAATGCCCGATCGCCGCGTCGCCGCCGATCAGCATGAAGCGCTGCGCGGTCTTGCTCTGCCGGAAAGCCTCCAGCAGCCAGAACAGGCCGCCCACGGCGACGTCCACCACGTCCTCCGGCGTCTCCTTGCAGGTCGCGAGATGGACGACGTGGGTCACGTCGCGCATCGCCGCCTCTGCGACGGCGCGATCGGCGATCGAGCCCTTGACCACCGAGAGCCGCTCGTCCTCGGGGAGCGCGCGGTTGTGGCAGAGCGCCCGGATCTTCGCCGCCTTCCAATTCGGGTCGGCGCGCAAGCTGTCGATGAAAACCCGTCCGACCTTGCCGGTCGCTCCGGTCACCAGAATGAGCATGGTCTTCCCTGCTTTTCGGTTTGATCCCCGTCAACCCAGGATGCAACTGATTGTCGTTTCTGACAACTGTCAGCTTTATGTCAGGACAACCTGACATGCAGTGTCCGGCACCCATTGCGGAGAATCAGTATGCTTTCGATGCAGCACATCCACCCCATTCTCGTCCATTTCCCCATCGTCTTCTTCATCACCCTGGCGGTGGTCGATCTGGTCGCCGCGGCGCGGGGACAGGTCATCACCGGACGCGGCGGGCTGGCCAATCTGTCGCTCGGCCTGGCGCTGGCGGCCGGCGCCTTCGCGATCGGGGCCTATTTCATGGGCGACGCCGCGCTGGAGTTCGCCGAATCCGGCGGCTTCCACAGCGATGTCGCCGAGATGCACGAAGCCCTCGGCGAAGCCACGGCGGCGGCCTTCGCGGTCTGGGCGGTCATCCGGCTCGGGCTGTGGTGGCGCGACCTGAGCCTGACCGGCGCCGGCGCCATTCTGGTGTCGCTGATCGAGGTGGCCGGTGCGGCCCTGGTGACCACGACCGCCTATTACGGCGGCCAGCTGGTCTATGACCTGGGCGTCAACGTCGCCCACGCGGCGCAGTAACCGTCAGAGCTTGTCGAGGTCGCCGGAGAAATCCGGCGGCACGAAATCGCCGCCCTGGAGCAGGTCGCTCACCGGGTTGCCGCTGACCTTGCCTTCGACCTCGGCGGCGAAGATCTCGGCATCGTCCTGCGGGTCGTAGCCCAGCCGAGTGGCGTTGGCGTTGTCCCAGAAGGCGCGGGTGTTGCGCGACTGGCCGTAGACGATCTCGAACAGATAGTCGGCGGTGAGGCCCACCCGGACCAGCCGCTCGAAGTCTGGAAAGGAGAGCCAGGTCGAGAGCATGCGCTGGTTGCTGGGCCTGGCGAAGCAGGAGCCGATGCGCATGCAGAAGGCCTTGATCCCGTGCTTCAAGGCATAGAGCGAGGCCAGGTCCTCGCCGAAGGCCTTGGAGAGGCCGTAGCGTCCGTCGGGGCGCGGCGTCACATGATGATCGAGCATCTGGTCGCGCCGATAGAGCCCGACCACGTGGTTGGAGCTGGCGAAGACGATGCGCTCAACCCCGGCCAGCCGCGCGCCTTCCCAGAGGTTGATCGCGCCGACGATGTTGGGACCGAGTACCTCGGGCCAGCTGCCCTCCAGCGACCGGCCGCCGAAATGCAGGATCGCATCGACGCCTTCGCAGAGCCGCGCCGTCGCCTCGGCATCGCCGAGGTCGCAGCGAACCACCTCCTCGCCCGCCTGGGCCGGCGCCATCTCGTCGCGATCGGAGAGCCGCAGGACGGGAAAGCTGCCGCGCAGACGCTCGCGGAGAACCCGCCCCAGGTTGCCGGCGGCGCCGGTGATGAGAATGCGGTGATGCGTGGCCATGCCGTTCCTCGCTGAAAGCAAAAGGCCGGCACATGGTGCCGGCCTTCGCGTCTCGTTGCGATGATCCGAGGGATCAGCGCGAATAAAATTCGACGACCAGATGCGGTTCCATCGCCACCGGGTACGGGATGTCGGTGAGCTGCGGCACGCGCACGAACTTCGCGGACATCTTCTTGTGGTCGGCGTCGATGTACTGCGGCACGTCGCGCTCGTTGGACTGCACGGCGGTCAGCACCAGGGCGAGATCGCGGCTGCGCTCGCGGACCTCGACCACATCGCCTTCCTTCAGCTGGTAGGAGCCGATGTTGACGCGCTTGCCGTTGACCTTCACGTGGCCGTGGTTGACGAACTGGCGGGCGGCGAACACGGTCGGCACGAACTTGGCGCGGTAGACCACGGTCTCCAGGCGGCGCTCGAGCAGGCCGACCAGGTTCTCGGAGGTGTCACCGCGACGGCGCGAAGCTTCCTGGTAGAGGCCGCGGAACTGGCGCTCGCCGATCGAGCCGTAGTAGCCCTTCAGCTTCTGCTTCGCCATCAGCTGGATGCCGAAGTCGGTCGGCTTCTTGCGGCGCTGGCCGTGCTGGCCCGGGCCGTAGTCGCGGTTGTTGTTGACGGGGCTTTTGGCGCGGCCCCAGAGATTGACGCCAAGCCGGCGGTCGATTTTGTGCTTGGCTTCGCCACGCTTATCGGACATGCGGAAATCCTTCTTTCTCGCTTGGTTACGATGTTGTTCATGTCCCGGCTGTCCGGCCCGCTGTTACGCGGCGGCTGGATTGGCTTTAACCCATCCGGCTCGGGAGCGGGGCGGATCATAGCGGCCAAAATCCCCAAGTCAAGCAGCCTAAGCCACTGATCTAAGGCCGCTTTTTCTCCCGGAGGGTGGTCAATTCCTTGACCACGCCGTGCAGGGTCCGGATTTCCTGCTCAGTGAGCTCGGCCCGGCCCCACATGTTCCGCAGGTTCCGGATCATGTTCGGCCTAGCCTCCTCGTTGCGGAGGAAGCCGCATTCGTCCAGCGCCTTCTCGAAATGGGCGAAGAAGCCGTAGAGCTCCTCCTTGGTCGCAGGCTCCGCGCCATGGGTTTCCAGCACCCGCGGCGGCGTGTTGTCGCCGGCCTGGTACCACTCGTAGCCGATCAGCAGCACCGCCTGCGCGAGATTGAGCGAGGTGAACTCCGGATTGAGCGGCACGGTGACGACGGCGTCGGCGAGCGCGACGTCGTCCTTCTCCAGCCCGGTCCGCTCCTTGCCGAACAGGACACCGACCTTGCGCCCCGCCCTGCCCGCTTCCACCGCCTTCTCGCCGATCGCGCGGGGGGTGAGGATCGGCTTCACCATCTT
>JAYSFH010000453.1:0-3791 GCA_041913405.1 Dongia sp.
AGCGGCCTCTTCGCCGAGGCCGGCGCCAAGCCGATGGTTGCCATGATCGCGCTCTGCGCGATCCTCGCCTGCGCCACCACCTTCATCACCTTGCGGAAGCCGCAAGCCGACGGCTTGGCCCGCGCTACTCGTTGACCAGGAAGACCACGTAGCCCCGGAACCAGGGATTGCCGGTGAGGTGATCCGGCGCCTCCCACTCGCCGCCCTGCAGCAGGCCGATGCGGAACGGAAGCTGCAGCCGTTGGAGAGCCGCGAGATAGCCGGCATAGCCCGGGATCACGCGCCGGCCCTGGTAGATCTGCAGCACGACCTCATCGACCACGCCGCCGAGCGCCGCGAGACCGGCCGGATCGCCGTTGCGGCTCCAATCGAGCAGGCCGGTGATGGAGAGCCGGCAATCGCCCGGCAGGCGCTTCCTCAGGCCGGCGAGAAAGGCGGCATAGTTCTCCAGATGCCGCGTGCCCGCGTCGAAATCGATCTGCAGCCCGACGACGTTGTTTCCGGCCGCCCGCCAGCGCGCCAGCGCCGCCAGCACTTGCTTATAGACGTCGTCCGGCCAGTCGAGCGTCTCGACGCGCACCGCCATCCAGACATCGGCATCGGGCACGCGCGGCAGAGCAGGGCGCTGGGAGACCAGCCGGACCGGATCGCTGTCATCGACCTGGCCTTGCAGGAGATAGAGGCTGCGCGCCTCGGTCAGCACCGGCTGTGGCTTCACGCCGGCCCAGAGAAAGAAGGCGTCATAGTCGGCGGCGTCGGTCGGCGCCGCCAAGGCCGGCGGCGCCAGCATGATCAGCAGTGCCGTGAGGACGGCGCGCATCGCGTTACCAGTAACCCTCCAGCTGCTTGGCCCATTTCGAGTTGGGATAGCGCTTCTTCAATTGCTGGAACCAGGCCTTGCGCTGCGATGGCTCGACCTCCTCGCCGCCGCAGGAATTGATCTGCGCCGGTGCGTAGCAGCGCACCGCGCGGTAGAGGGCATAGGCCTTGTCCTCGGCCGGCGTCTTGCTGCTGGCGATCAGGGCCTTGTAGGTTTCGAACCGCGCATAAGGAGTGCCCTTGAACAGCGACGGCGTGCTGCCGAGCTGGTCGCCTTCCGGCGGGGTGTCGAGCATGTTCTGATCGAAGCCGTTCGCGCGCATGAAATCGGCGAGGCAGAGCAGCGGCTTCGGCGCCTTCGGATTCTTGGCGAGCTTGGCCGCCGTTTCCTTGAGCGGGCCGCAACCATAGTCGCCGAGCGTGGTCGTCTGTGTGAAGACGCCGAGCGGCACCGGCTCGGTGGTGCTCAAGCCCCCGGTATAGCCTTCGACCGGCGCATCGGCGCGAACCAGCGCAAGATCCTTGACGAAGTCGGCATAGTGCCCGCGCGAAACCTCCTTGTAGAGCAGCACATAGAGCGCGGTGTCGCGCTCGTGCTGCGGCAGGGAGTCGTCCTTCGCTTGGCGTCGCAGGAGATCGGCATCGGCGATCTTGCGCAGCAGGATCTCGCGCATGCTGGCATTGGTGATCTTGGACTCCGCGGCGAACACGTCCTCGATCTTGCCGGCGCGCTCGTCATGCATCGCCAAGGCCAGCTCGACCGCCGGCCGTTGCATCGGCTGGGTGGCGGCCGGCAGCAACGCCAGCCAATGGTCGCGGGCGCCGGCATCCTTCTGTGCTTCGAGCGCCATGCCGCGCAGCATCTGCCGGCTGAACTCGAGGTAGCTCAGCGGCGCCTGCGGCATCGCGGCCGGGATGGCGGCCAGCACGGCTTCGGGCTCGGAGTAGAAATCATAGACCGCGAGGATGTACTCGAAGAGTGCAGGATTATTTGAGAAGGATTCGCGCTGCCGTTCTAACGAGACCCGCGCGATCCGGGGAAGGCATTTAGTTTGATCCTCATTGTAACAGCGCAACAATACGAGATCGACGACGGCCAGCAGAACTGGGTCTTTGCCAAGCCGCGCCGCGTCATCGATGATGTAACTCAACCCTCCCTCGCTGGAGCCGAGATATTTGTTGTCGATCTCGTTCAACAGGGCGATGTCGTCGAGCCCGCCTGGGCTGGAAGCTTCGGCGCTGAGGCTCGCCTTATAAGCTGCGGCCAGTGGATCGGTGCGTTTGCCGAGCCAATAGACCCGGCGCAGCAGCCCGCGCGCGGAAGCGGCATAGGCCCCTTGCGGATAGGCAGCGAGATAGTCGTTGAACCCGGCTTCCGCGGCATCGATGACCTTGGCATCCGCCGCTTCGTCTTTCGGATAGCCGTATTCGTCGAAGAAATCGATCTGCGCCCGGTTCACCTCGACCCGGGCCAGCATGTAGCGCGCGGTCTCGGCCAGCCAGGGCTGGCTGACCGCGGTGAGGCCCGAGAAATGCGTCTTCGCGGCATCGTAGTCGCCGTCATAGAAGGCCTGCGCGCCTTGGAGGTAGGTGGCGAAGCTCTTGCCGAGCGGCGATTGCACCGATTGCAGCGCTTCAGCCAGCGCCACACCGCCGACCGGTGCCGCCGCGCAATCCGGTTGTAGGCCCTGGCGCGCCGCCATCAAGGTCGTGCGCTCGGCCTCCGGGATTTCGGTGGCGGCAGTCACCTGCGCGACAAAAGCGGCGGTGCCGGATTGGTTGCTGCGGCAACGCGAGCCCTCGCCATAGGCATATTCGTCGTTTCCTTCCTCATCCGCCGGCGCCGGGGTGAAGCGGTGGGCGAACAGCGGCCATTCGGCGAAGGGATCGGGCGTCCCGCTGCCGGCCGGCGGTTCGATCGCCTTGCCGCGCTGATCGAGCATCAGCAGCAGAAGGTTCACACGGGTGTCGTTACCGGGCTGCAGGATCGCCATGTCGTCGCATCCGGTCATGTCGCGATGCACCAGCGTCCAGGACGGCTCGCACCACATGTCGAAGCTGGCCGCCGCCGGCCGATGCCAGAGCGCCGCCGCCAGCAACAGGACAGAAAAGACGAACATCCGGATCATCGCGCAAGCCCCCGATCTATGATGCCGGGGACTTTGGTCGGCGGCTTAATCTCCGTCAACTGCGGTGCGTGTGATCGGCGTCATCCGGCTGCGCGGCCTCGGCATCGAAGCCGCTGCGTGCGCTGTAGAACGAAAGCGCGAACAGCCCGCCACCGAGGAGAAAGCTGAAGAAAGTCCCGAGGACGACGGCCGCCGCGAGGTGGAAAGTGATCGGTCCGGTCGCCGCCAGCATGAGCACCGCCAAGCCCGCGACAATCAGACCGGCGACAGCGATCCAAATCAGGCGCAGCTTCAATGCAGCGGTGAGGGCGGCTCGGTCCGGGTTCATGCAGCGCCAATGGAAGCCGATTGGAAGAGTTCCGGCGGTCCAAGCCTAACTTGCGCCGCCGCGAACTGTCACAGTTTCGCCGATCGCTGGCCGCGCGGTTTTTCGCTGCACTGCGGCAGAGGCCTATTTCTCGTACAAATACCCGGAATGGGCTCTTGACGTGCCCCGCTCGGGCGAAATACTTCAAGGTCTTAAAATCGTTAAAGCACCCCTGCCAGAAAGCATCCCATGTCCAGCAAGAAGGCCAATGGTCACGACGCGGCGGCACGCAAGCTGCGGTCGCGCGCCTGGTTCGACAATCCCGACAACGTCGACATGACGGCGCTCTATCTCGAGCGCTACCTGAACTACGGCTTCACCCTGGAAGAGCTGCAATCGGGCAAGCCGATCATCGGCATCGCGCAGACCGGTTCCGACCTTTCGCCCTGCAACCGCCACCACATCGAGCTGGCGAAGCGGGTCCGCGAAGGCATCCGCGAGGCGGGCGGCATCTGCATCGAGTTCCCGGTCCATCC
>JAYSFH010000454.1:0-3785 GCA_041913405.1 Dongia sp.
CGCTACCTGGTGGATTGCCTGAGGGAGAAGTGACGATGATCCCGCGCTCGGTGCGCTCGCCGACCATTCCGATCCCGTTCCACAAGTTCCTGAAGGTGGTGGCGATCGTCGATCAGAGCGATCCGCAGACCAAGGCGCTGCTCGACCAGATCGCGGCGCACGGCTACGAGGTCGAGGTCAGGGACCGCTTCGACCACGACCTCGACGAGGATACCGATGTCGGCGCCTATATCGCGCTGATCGACGGCGAGTGGCGGGAGCCGGCCCGCGCCATGGGCAGGTCAATCCGCGCGCTCGGCTTTCAGACCCCGCTCTGGGCGCTCGCCAACTCGCATCAGATCGCCGACATGGGTGTCTTCGCCATGACCGGCGAGGTCGAGGGCTACATCTATCTCGGTCAGCAAAGCCCGTTGTTCTACGCCAAGCAGGTGATCGCCAGCATCGTCCACTACGGCATGACGATCATTCCGCCTTTCTTCGGCGGGTTGCTGGCCTACGATTCCGAGGCGAATATCGCCTTCGACTGCCCCGGCCATCAGGGCGGGCAGTTCTATCGCAAGTCCCCGGCCGGCCAGCTGTTCTACAAGTATTTCGGCGAGAGCATCTTCCGCAACGATCTCTGCAACGCCGATGTCGACCTCGGCGACCTGCTGATCCACGAGGGGCCGGCCGCCGAGGCGCAGAAACACGCCGCCCAGGTCTTTGGCGGCGACCGGACCTATTTCGTGCTGAACGGCACCAGCACCTCGAACAAGGTCGTGACCAACGCGGTGCTGAAGCGCGGCGACCTCGTGCTGTTCGACCGCAACAATCACAAATCGATGCACCAAGGCGCCCTGGTACAGGCGGGCGCCATCCCGGTCTTCCTGCCGACCGCGCGCAACCCCTTCGGCATGATCGGCCCGGTCGATTGGGAGGCCTGGGATGAGAAGGTTCTGCGCGAGCGAATCCGCAGCAATCCCCTGGTCAAGGACAAGAGCCTCGCCGACAAGGAGCGCCCGTTCCGCCTCGCCTGCATCCAGCTCTGCACCTATGACGGGACGATCTACAATGTCCGCAAGGTACTGGAGCGGATCGGCCATCTCTGCGACTACGTGCTCTGGGACGAAGCCTGGATCGGCTACAACGCCTTCCATCCGCTGTTCGACGGCCACAGCCCGATGCGGCTGACCGACCTGAAGCCCGAGATGGCGGGCCTGTTTTCGACCCAGTCGGTTCACAAGCAGGGTGCCGGCTTCTCCCAGGCCTCGCAGATCCACAAGAAGGACAACCACATCGAGGGACAGAAGCGCCACGTCAACCACAAGCGCTTCAACGAATCCTTCCTGATGAACGCCTCGACCTCGCCCTTCTATCCGCTCTTCGCCTCATTGGACGTCAACGCCGAGATCCACAAGGGCAAGGGCGGCGAGATGATGTGGGACCGCTGCATCGCGCTCGGCATAGAGGCGCGCAAGAAGCTGCGCGAGATCGGCGCCCGCTATGAGAAGGCGGGCTGGGGGGCCGAGGAGAAATGGTTCTTCGATCCCTTCGTGCCCGACAAGGTCACGATCCGCGGCTCGAAGTTCACCGCGGACGTGACCGCCGCCGCCTGGGAGAGTCTGCCGACCGAGGTGATCAAGTACGAGCAGCAATGCTGGAACTTCCAGCCGCTCAGCACGTGGCACGGGTATGCGATCGGCGCCGAAGGCTACGCGATGGTCGATCCCAACAAGCTCATGCTGCTGACGCCGGGCATCGATCGCGCGACCGGCGGATACCTCGACTTCGGCGTGCCAGCGACCGTGGTCGCCAACTACCTGCGCGAGCAGCGGATCGTGCCGGAAAAATGCGACCTCAACAGCATCCTCTTCCTGATGACCCCGGCCGAGGACGAGAGCAAGCTCAACACGCTGATCGCCCGGCTTATCAAGTTCAAGAACCTCTGGGACGCCGACGCGCCGCTCGCGGACGTGCTGCCGACCCTCTATGCCGCGCACAGCGCGCGCTATGCAGGCTACACGATCCGCAAGGTCTGCAAGGAGATGCACGACTTCTACCGCCATGCCGACATCAAGGAGTTGCAGAAGCGCTGCTTCCGCGCCGAGAGCTTCCCTGAGCTCGCGATGTCGTCCGAGCGCGCCTACGAGGCGCTGGTCGCGAACGAGGTGGATTACGTGCCGATGACCGAGGTCAAGGGCCGGGTTGCCGCGACACTGGCGCTGATCTACCCGCCCGGCATCGGCGTCATCGTCCCGGGCGAGCGCTGGGACGACCGTGCGCAGCCGATGCTCGACTACTTCAACGCCTTCCAGGAATCGTTCAACCGCTTCCCCGGCTTCAACTACGAGGTCCAGGGCGTCTACCAGGAGCGCGTCGAGGGCAAGATCAAGTTCCACACCTACGTGGTCCGCGAATAGCGGAAAGGGGAAGAGCCATGAAGAAGAAAATGAACCTGATGCAGCTGACCTTCATCGTGGCAGTGAACATGATGGGTTCCGGCATCATCATGCTGCCGGCCAACATGGCGCAGGTCGGCGGCATCTCGCTGCTCTCCTGGATCGTGACGGCGCTGGGCTCGATGGCGATCGCCTACGGCTTCGCCCAGGCCGGCCTGCTCAACCAGCGGGCCGGCGGCATGGCCGCTTACTCGGAGGAGGCCTACGGCAAGTCGGGCTACTTCCTGACCTTCTTCCTTTATTTCCTGTCGCTGGCGATCGGCAATGTCGCGATCGCGATCTCGGCTGTCGGCTACCTGTCGTCGTTCATTCCCTGGCTCTCCTCCACGCCGATCGCGACCTGCATCGGCGTGATCGCGCTCGTCTGGATCACCTCCGCCGCCAACTTCGGCGGCCCGTCGATCACCGGCAAGATCGGTTCGATCACGGTCTGGGGCGTCATCATCCCGGTCGGGCTGCTCTCCTTCCTGGGCTGGTTCTGGTTCAGCAAGGACACCTTCGCTGCGGCCTGGAATCCGCAGGGCCTCAGCCTGGGGCAAGGTATGGGGTCCAGCATCTCGCTGACGCTCTGGGCCTTTCTCGGCATGGAATCGGCGGCACAGAACTCCGATGCGGTCGAGAATCCGAAACGCGACGTTCCGCTTGCCTGCATGTTCGGCACCCTCGGCGCCGGCGTGGTCTACGTGCTCTCCACCACCGTGATCCAGGGCATCGTCCCGAACGCGGAGCTCGCGGCATCGAACGCACCCTTTGCGCTCGCCTATGCGCAGGCCTTCAACCCCGTCGTCGGCAAGATCATCATGGCGCTGGCGGTGATGGCATGCGTCGGCTCGCTGCTCGGCTGGCAGTTCACGATCGCCATGACCGCCAAATCCGCCGCCGAAGAGCGGATGTTCCCAGCCTTCTTCTGCCGGCTGAACGGCATGGGCGCGCCGGTCATGGGCATGGTCGTGCTGGGCGTGCTGCAGACCCTGCTCGCGCTGTCGACCATCTCGCCCACCTTGAGCGAACAGTTCTCGGCCCTGGTCAATCTCGCGGTGGTCAACAACGTCATCCCCTACATCATCGCGCTTTCGGCCCTGTTCGTGATGATGAAGGCTGCCGGCGTCACCGGAGCGAAGTTCCAGCTCAACACGGTGGTGACCATGGTGGCCATGCTCTACAGCGTCTATGCGCTCTATGCCTCGGGCAAGGACGCGGTGCTGGGCGGCATGCTGGTCACGGCACTCTGCTTCCTGATCTGGGGCTTCATCGCACCGCGCTTCACCGGCCCGCGGACCGCGTCCGCCGTGGCGGCCTGACGCAGGGAGGACAGCATCATGATCCGCATCTCGATTGCCCTCATCG
>JAYSFH010000455.1:0-3782 GCA_041913405.1 Dongia sp.
CCAGGTCGGCATCCTGCCGGTGGTGGTGCATGGCGGCGGGCCGCAGATCGGCGACATGCTGAAGCGGCTCAACATCCAATCCACTTTCATCGACGGGCTACGGGTCACCGACGCCGCGACCATGGAAGTGGTCGAGATGGTGCTGGCCGGCAGTCTCAACAAGCAGATCGTGGCCGCGATCAACGCCGCCGGCGGCCACGCGGTCGGCCTCTCGGGCAAGGATGACAATCTCCTGATGGCCAAGCCCGCCAAGATGATGAAGGACGGCAAGCCGGTCGATCTCGGCCTGGTCGGCGAGCCGGACCGGGTCAACCCGACCATTCTCAACGGCCTGGAGCAGGACGGCATCATCCCGGTGATCGCCCCGGTCGGCTTCGGCCCCAACCGCCAGACCTACAACATCAATGCCGACACCGCGGCCGGCGCGATCGCCTGCGCGATCGGCGCCCAGCGCCTGCTGATGATGACCGACGTGCCGGGTGTGCTCGACAAGTCGGGGAAGATGATCCCGCAGCTCACTTCGGGCGAAGTGCGCGCGCTGACCGCCGACGGCACCATCTCCGGCGGCATGATCCCGAAGCTCGAGACCTGCCTGATGGCGGTCGAAGGCGGGGTCGAGGCCGCAGTCGTGCTCGACGGCCGCGTGCCGCATGCGATGCTGCTGGAGATCTTCACCCCGCAGGGCGTCGGCACCTTGGTGACGCGGGGCTGATCGCAACAGTCTTGGCTCTTTGGGCTCGAGGATAGCGGCAACAGCGCGGCTGCAACGTACCCCCACCCCAGCCCGCCCCCGAATCGGGGGCGGGGCCTATCGAGCTCTCTTTCGCCGCAGCTTCTTCATAGAGTCCCTTCCCCCGATACGGGGGGAGGCCAGGTGGGGGGTGCGTGGCGCCGTCTCAATCATACAAAACATGCGGCAGCCACAGCCCGATCTCCGGCCAGACGTAGAGCAGGAACATCGCCAGGATCTGGATCAGCATGAACGGCATCATGCCGGTGAAGATCTGGTTCAGGGTCACGTGCGGCGGCGAGACGCCCTTCAGGTAGAAGGCCGCCATCGCCACCGGCGGCGAAAGAAATGCGGTTTGCAGGTTGAGCGCGACCATCAGCCCGAAGAACAGCGGGTCGATCTCGAAGTGCTCCAACAACGGAATGAAGATCGGCATGAAGATGACGATGATCTCGGTCCATTCCAGCGGCCAGCCCAGGATGAAGATGATCACCTGGGAGAGCAGCATGAACTGGAGCGGCGACATGTCCATGCCGAGCACCCAGCGCTCGATCAGCTCCTGGCCGCCGAGCAGCGCGAAGGCCGCCGAAAAGATCGCCGAGCCGACGAACAGCCAGCAGACCATGGCCGAGGTCTTGGCGGTGAGGAACACCGATTCCGTCAGCACCCGCCGATTGAGCTGCCGATAGAGCGCCGCCAGCAGCATGCCGCCCAGCCCGCCGATCGCCGCGGCTTCGGTCGGTGTCGCGAAGCCGAACACGATCGAGCCCAGCACCGCCAGGATCAGCACCGAGAGCGGCACGAAGCTCTGCAGCAGCATGCGGTAAACCTGGTAGCGCTGGAAATTGAGGATCGCGTAGAACACGACCAGGCCTGCCAGGCCGATCCCGAGCACCCACCAGAAGGCTGCCGGCGCCGGCGTGGCCTCGGCTGCAGCGGCCACGGGCTCTTCGTCGACAGGCGCGGGGCTCGCGGGCGCCGCCGGCGGTTCCGCGCCGGGTGGCTCGCTCAAGCCGCCTTCCTGCGGCGGCTCGGCGAGACCGCCTTCTTCCATCGGCGGCTCCTCCAGCCCGCCCGCCATCGGCGGCTCCTCCAGCCCGCCCGCCATCGGCGGCTCTTCCAAGCCACCGCCTCCGAAGCTGCCTTCGGCCGCATCCGTGCCGATTTCGTGGAGGCCGTTGTCGGCGGCTTCGACCGGCGCGGTGACGCCGCGATAGACGAGGCCCATCAGCAGTACGAAGGTCGCCAGCGGCATCATCATCAGCGCGACTTCGCCGAAGGCACGCGGTCGCGAGACGCTGGCTGACCCGCCGAAAGCCGAAGCCAGCACCGCCATCGGCGCCCAGGGGCGGCGCTGTTCGCCGGAGATCGCCGCCAGCACCGGCGAGAGCTTCACCTCGCGCTCAGCCTTGGGCAGCGGCGGCGCGAGGCTCGGTTTCAGCCAGCTCAAGAGAATGACCGCGCCGATATAGAGTCCGGTCAGCATCAGGCCGGGGAAGAAGGCACCAGCATAGAGCTGCACCACCGAGACGCCGGCGGTGGCGCCATAGACGATCAGCAGCACCGAGGGCGGAATGAGGATGCCGAGGCAGCCGCCGGCGGTGATGACGCCGGCCGAGAGGCGGATGTCGTAGCCGGATTTCAGCATCGCCGGCAAGGCGAGCAGGCCCATCAGGGTCACCACCGCACCGACGATGCCGGTCGCGGTGGCGAAGATCGCGCAGGTGACCAGGGTCGCGACCGCCAGCGATCCCGGCAGCCAGGCGGTGGCGAGATGAAGACTGCGGAACAGCTTCTCGATCAGGTTGGCGCGTTCGACCAGATAACCCATGAAGACGAACAGCGGCACCGAGATCAGAACGTCGTTGGTCATCACGCCGTAGGTCCGTTGGACCATGAGATCCAGCGCCAGCTCGGTGTTGAAGTCGAAGGCGAACCAGGTGAACAGCATTCCCATGCCCATCAGGGTGAAGGCGGTGGGGAAGCCGAGCATGATGGTGACGACGACCAGCGCCAGCATCAGCAGGCCTAGATGGCCGCGGGTCATCTCGGAGGGCGCCGGCAGGATGTAGGCCGTGCCGGCGAGGATGATCGCCATCAGGATGAGGCCGAACCAGAGTTCCTTTCTCACGGCTTCGGCCCGCCCCTGGTCACACCGTCCTCAGTCACGTATTTGTCGAGCGCCGCGATGTCCTTGTCGCTGACATGGACCATCTCCTTCAGCTTATCGACATCGACTTCCTCGACATCGGTGGAGCGGCGCGGCCATTTGCCGGTCTGCAGGCAGCGGATGCAGCGCACGATCTCGACCAGGCCCTGCAGCAGCAGCAGTGCGCCGGCGATCGGGATCACGAACTTGAAGGGCCAGACCGGCGGCCCGTCGGCCGAGATCGAGGAATGCTCGTTGATGGCGAGCGATTCCGCGGCGAAGGTCCAGCCGGCCCAGACCATCGCCACGATCCCGGGGATGAAGAACAGGATGTAGAGGCTGAGATCGATCCCCGCCTGCAGCCGTGCCGGGAAGAAGCCGTAGAGCACGTCGCCGCGCACATGGCCCGAATGCGCCAGCGTATAAGCACCCGCCATCATGAACAGCAGGCCGTAGAACATGGCGGAGGCGTCGAACACCCAGGCATGCGGCGCATGCAGCGCGTAGCGCGAGAACACTTCGTAGCTGATCATCAAGGTGAGCGCGACGATCGCCCAGGCGCAAACGCGCCCGGACCAGGTGCTGAGCCCATCGATGAAATTCAGCGCCTTATTCAGAAGCCTGCCCCTCTGGAAATCCCGGATCCGATCTTGCGCCGGACCCGGGACCCGATCTTATGCCGTCAACCCTCGGCGAAGAAGTGGTTGTACGCCATGCGCATGCTGACCAGCGTGTCGCCCTGCCATTTGGCGGCGCGCTGGGCGAATGCCTTCTGGGAGTCCAGCACCTTCTTGAACATCGCGTTCTCAGCCGACTTCTTCTCGATGATCTTGCTCCAGGCGTCGAGCTGCGCCTTCAAGACCGCATCAGGCGTCTTGTAGAACTTGATGCCGTCGGCCTTCA
>JAYSFH010000456.1:0-1682 GCA_041913405.1 Dongia sp.
AGCGCGGAGCCGCGCCCTGACAAGCTTGGATTGGTCATGAAGAAGGTATGGGCGCTGAAGCCTTCCTTGCCGTCCGGCGGGCTCAGCCGGCGATACTCGCCGGTCTGGTCCATTTCCCAGCTCTGCAGATTGTCCTTCAGGTTGGCGACCATGATCTGGTCGAGGACCTGCTGGTGCACGGTCGGGTTCTCGATCGGCACCAGCAGCTCGAGTCGCCGGTCGAGGTTGCGCGGCATCCAGTCGGCCGAGGAGATGAAGACCTTGGCGTTGCGCGACGGCAGCGCATGCCCGGCGCCGAAGCAGACGATGCGCGAATGCTCCAGGAAGCGGCCGACGATGCTCTTCACCCGGATGTTCTCGGACATGCCGGGCACGCCGGGGCGGAGACAGCAGATGCCGCGCACCACCAGATGCACCTTCACACCGAAGCCGCTCGCCTTGTAGAGCGCATCGATGATGCCGGGATCGACGAGGCTGTTGACCTTGCCCCAGATGTTCGCGGGGCGCCCGGCCTTGGCATGCTCGATCTCGTCGTCGATCAGCTTCAGCAGGGTGGGACGCAAGGTCATCGGCGCGAAGGCGACCTTCTCGGTGCCTTCGGGACGCGCGTAGCCGGTCATGTAGTTGAAGATGCGCGCGGCATCGTGACAGAGGCCCGGATCCGACGTGAAGAAGCTCAAGTCGGTGTAGACCTTGGCGGTGATCGGGTGATAGTTGCCGGTGCCGTAATGCACGTAGGTCCGCAGGTTGGTGCCTTCGCGGCGCATCACCATCGAGACCTTGGCATGGGTCTTCAGCTGCACGAAGCCGTAGACCACCTGCACGCCGACCCGCTCCAGGTCGCGCGCCCAGCGGATGTTGGCGGCCTCGTCGAACCGCGCCTTGAGCTCGACCAGCGCCGTCACCGACTTGCCGGCTTCGGCCGCCTCGATCAGCGCCTTGACGATCGGCGAGTCTTCCGAGGTGCGATAGAGCGTCTGCTTGATCGCGACCACGTTGGGGTCGCGCGCCGCCTGCAGGATGAACTGCACGACCACGTCGAAGCTCTCGAACGGGTGATGGACGACGATGTCCTTCTGGCGGATGGCGGCGAAGCAGTCGCCCTTCATGTCGCGGATGCGCTCCGGGAAGCGCGGGTTGAACGGCTGGAACTTCAGGTCCGGCCGCTCGTCGATGATCAGCTTCGAGGTGGCGGGCAGACCGATGATCCCGTCCAGCAGGAAGACGTCCTCGCGGCTGGCATCGAGCTCGTCGATGATCTCGGCCAGCAGGTCTTCCGGCATCTCGGCATTGACCTCGAGGCGGATCACCGAGCCCAAGCGCCGCTGCTTCAGCGCGGTCTCGAACAGGCGGACCAGGTCTTCCGCCTCTTCCATCACTTCGATCTCGCTGTCGCGGATCAGCCGGAAATAGCCGTGGTCGACCAGCTCGTAGCCGGGGAACAGGCGGTGGAGATAGAGGCCCACCAGGGCTTCCAGGGTCAGGAAGCGGACATTCTTCGGGTCGATGCCGGGGAACCGGATGAAACGCGGCAGCTGGTTCGGCACCGGAATCAGCGCCTTCATCATCTTGCCGTCGGCGGTGTTCTTCAGCTGCATCACCATCGCGAATCCCTGGTTCGGGATGAACGGGAAGGGATGCGCCGGGTCGATCGCCATCGGCGTCAGCACCGGGAAGATCTG
>JAYSFH010000456.1:1692-3757 GCA_041913405.1 Dongia sp.
ACATAGAGGCCGTTGTCGCGCAGCTCCTGCCGGAGCGTGCGCCAATGGGTCTGCTGGTCACGCATCAGCTCGCCGCTGCGCTGGTTGATCGCCGCCAGCTGCTGGCGCGGCGTCAGGCCGTCGGCGCTGACGGCGGAAACATTGGCGCGCACCTGGCCGCGGAGACCGGCGACGCGCACCATGAAAAACTCATCGAGGTTGTTGGCCGAGATCGAGAGGAAGCGCAGGCGTTCCAGCAGAGGGTGGTTCTTGTTCCCCGCCTCTTCCAGGACTCGCTCGTTGAAGGCGAGCCAGGAGAGTTCGCGGTTCACGAAGCGGCTGAGCTCGCCTTGATAGGCGGCACCGGCGTCGTTGGCCGGTTGCGACTGGTCGAGGGGTTTCACTGCCGAATCCGCCACTGCATTAACCTCCGTCATCGCGCCGCGCACGCATCTCGCGTTCGAGGCTAGGATATTTAGACCGTCAATTCATCCGACAACGTTAATTTCCGCTGTTTCTCAACAAAACTGTCACCGAACGCACGCCGTCGAGTCAGTTCGGAAATTTAACCAAGCAATATCAATATCTTAACTGCGACGGCGGCCGCTGAAACCGCTGCGTCAGCACGCGGAATAGCCTCGATGCGCGGCCATGTTAGTCTCGCCGGCATGAAGACGCTGATTCTTATGCGCCACGCCAAGTCCGCCTGGGCCGATCCGCATCAAAAGGACGCCGACCGGCCCCTGAACGGCCGCGGGCGCAAGGCGGCACCGCGCATGGGCGCCTGGCTTGCCGGCGCGGGCTATCGGCCCGACGTCGTGCTCTGCTCGACCGCGCAGCGGACCCGCGAGACCCTGGATCTCCTGAAGCCAAGCCTGCCGGCGGACGCCGTGATCGAGCATTCGCGCGCGCTCTACCTGGCGCCACCCCGGGAGATGCTGACCGAGATCAACAAGGTGCCGGCATCGGCGGGAACGGTCCTGCTGCTCGGCCACAATCCCGGCATCGGCAGTCTTGCCGCCCTGCTCGCCGGCAGCGGCGATGCCAAGGCCTTGGCCAACATGCACGGGAAGTTTCCAACCGCAGCGATCGCGATCCTGGGTTTCGATGTCACGCGCTGGAGTGATCTGCCGACCGGCAGCGGCAAGCTGCTCGCCTTCATGCGGCCACGCGATTTGGGTTAGTTCTTCGCGCCGTTCCAGAAGCGCTTCTCTTCCGCAAAGGTCTTCCAGACATCGTCGAAGCCGGCGAGGTCGCGGTCGATCCGCGCGGTCTGCCAGCCCAGCACCAGGCCCTGCAGCAGATTGGCGTCGGCCGCCGCCATGCCGCGGTCGACCATCAGCCTTTGCGCCAGCGCGCTCAACAGCTGGCGGCTGACGAAGGCGTCGTTCAGCGAGCCGAGGCTATCCTGGATCGCCGTCAGTGACGCGATGTACTTCTTCGTGACCTTGGGCTTGAACAGCGAGTGAAACGCCTCGGCGGCATAGCGCATCTTCTTCGCCAGGATGCGCAGCCGGTGCAGCTCGGGTTCCGGCAGCAGCTCGTAACGGCTGCCGAGCCGCATCAGCCGCTTGTGCCGCGATTGCAGCAATGGCCGCGCGAAATCGCCGACCGGGGCGCCCAGCCGCGCCCGCGCCGAGGCGCGGCGCCAGTCGCCGGAATGAAGGTGGCGGTAGAGCTGGATCAGCATCGCGACATAGCGCGGGTTCTCGATCGCGAGATGCGCCGCCCGCCGCGCCTCGGCCCGCGCCGTCTCGGCCGTCTCCATCAGCTGGTCGAAAGCGGGCTGCGCCCGGAGCCGGTTGTGGATCGGGTTCAGGGTCTCGGCGATCAGCACATCGAGATCGCGGGCCGGGCCGAACTGGCGCTGCATCCACCGGAGGTCGATCGAGATCATGGCCTGCACGTCGTCATCCACCAGGTCGCGATAGGCGCTGACGATGGCCCGAAGGCGGCGCAACGCGACGCGGAACTGGTGGATCGCCTCGTCACCCTCGGTCGACAGCACGGCCTCCTCGTTGGCGCGCAGCTGGTCGAGGCAGTTGTTGACGATGACGACGAAGGCTTCCTCGGTCGAAAGCTCGGG
>JAYSFH010000457.1:0-3747 GCA_041913405.1 Dongia sp.
GCCTATGACGAGCTGCTGGCCAACCAGCTTGCGCTGGCGCTGACCCGCCAGCACAACCGTCGCCTTCCCGGCCGTCCCAGCACCGGCAACGGCAAGCTCCGCGACAAAGTGCTGAAGGCCCTGCCCTATCGCCTGACCGGGTCGCAGACGATGGCCGTGGCGGAGATCGAAGGCGACATGGCGGGCTCGCATCGCATGCTGCGCCTGCTGCAGGGCGATGTCGGCAGCGGCAAGACGGTGGTGGCCTTGATGGCGATGCTGGTCGCGGTCGAGGCCGGCGGCCAGGCGGCGCTGCTCGCGCCGACCGACATCCTCGCGCGCCAGCACCTCGCCACCTTGCGCCCGCTCTGCGCCGCCGCAGGGGTGAACATCGTGCTTCTCACCGGGCGCGAGAAAGGCAAGAACCGGGACACCATCCTCAAGGATCTCGCCGACGGCACGCTGAAGCTCATCGTCGGGACTCACGCGCTGGTGCAGTCCGACATCGCCTTCGCCGATCTGCGCCTCGCGGTGATCGACGAGCAGCATCGCTTCGGCGTGCAGCAGCGCATCGCGCTCGCGGAGAAGGGCAAGGGCGTCGATCTGCTGGTCATGACCGCGACGCCTATTCCACGCACCCTGATGCTCACCGCCTATGGCGATATCGACGTCTCGCGCCTGACCGAAAAGCCCATCGGCCGCCAGCCGATCGACACCCGCGTGCTTCCGGTCGAACGCCAGGAAGAGATCATTCCCGCCCTCAGGCGGGCCATCGCAGGCGGCGCGCGGGTCTATTGGATATGTCCACTGGTCGAGGAGTCGGAAGACATCGAGAAATCCGATCTCGCCGCAGCCACCGCGCGCCACCGCGCGCTTTCGGAAATCTTCGGGAAGCGGGTCGGGCTCGCCCATGGCAAGCAGAAGGCCCAGGACCGCGACCAGGCCATGGCCGATTTCTCCGCCGGCCGCATCGACATCCTGGTCGCGACCATCGTGGTCGAGGTCGGCGTCGACGTGCCGGAAGCAACGGTCATGGTGATCGAGCATGCGGAGCGCTTCGGCCTTGCACAATTGCATCAGCTGCGCGGCCGGGTCGGGCGTGGCGAGGGCAAGTCGAGCTGTCTCCTGCTCTATCAGGGCCCGCTTACCGAGACCGCGAAGGCGCGGCTGCAGATCATGCGCGACACCGATGACGGCTTCCGCATCGCCGAGGAGGACCTGAAACTGCGCGGCGGCGGCGAGGCGCTCGGCACCCGGCAGAGCGGCCTGCCCGACTTCAGGCTGGTCGATCTCGCCGCCCATGGCGACTTGATCCCGGTCGCGCGCGACGATGCGAAGCTGGCGCTCGAGCAGGATCCGGAACTGGTGAGCGAGCGCGGCCGTGCGCTCCGCGTGCTGCTCTACCTGTTCGAGCGGGATTCCGTGGTCAGGACCTTGCGCTCCGGCTAGCGCCTCAAACTCAATCGTCATCCCCGGGCTTGGCCCGGGGACCCCTGACTTCCTTTCTAGCTTAAGAGAAGGACGTCAGGGATGGCCGGCCTGCGCCGGCCATGACGACCCAATACGACCGCGGAGGTCGCGCCTAAACCGGCTCCGCGACGTCGCGCTCCGGCGGTGGCGGCGCCGGTGGCAGGACCAGGCCCAGCGAGATCACCAGCTTGATCCCGTCCTCGACCGACATGTCGAGGATATGCACTTCGCGCCGCGGGATGAACATGAGAAACCCGGAGGTCGGGTTCGGCGTCGTCGGCACGAAGACGTTGACCATCTCTTCGCCGGTGAAGGCTTCGAACTCCTTTGCCGTCGTGCCGGTGATGAAGCCGACGGTCCAGCTGCCCTTGCGCGGATACTCGACCAGCGCGCATTCGCGGAACGCCTGGGCGCGGTTGGCGAGCGCCGTCTCGGTCACCTGCTTGATCAGGTTGTAGATGGTGCGGATGATCGGCAGACGGTTGACCACCGCCTCCAGCAGCTGTCGCATCAACCGCCCGAGCAGTCCGGCGGTGATGGCGCCGATCAGCGTGATCCCCACCAGCGCGATGATCAGCCCGACGCCCGGAATGCTGAACGGCAGATAGGTCTCGGGATTGTATTGAGGCGGCAGCAGCGAGAAGACGCCTTCATCGACCCAGGTGATGAAGCGCCAGGCGATGTAGAGCGTGAGGCAGACCGGCGCCGTCGCCAGGATGCCGGCCAGGAAGTAGGTTCTGATGCGCGCGCCTAGGCCGACGCGCGGACCGCCGGGACGCCGTGGCTCATGCGCGAAGACCTTGCCCATTCCATCTCCTGAACCGCGCCCCGAATCCGACTCGCGAATCCGAGCCGCTCCGCAGCCCGGTCATGAAACATCACTGGTCATTCCGGCGCAACTTAGCCAATAATTCCTGTCGGAGCTTCGCGGCACGGCACCTTTGCGATGGCAGAGCACGAGTGGATGGAAGGCGTGGTCTGCTTCCTGGACCGCGCCGAGGTCAAATCCGGCATGATCGCCGCGGTCGAAACCAAGTGGAACGCGGTACGCGGTACACGAGAATTTCCGACCCGACGCGACATCGATCCGATCGAGTTCCAGGCCTGGCTCCCCTACCTTTCCCTGGTGGAAATTCACGCCGGCAAGGACCCGGCGACCGTCCGGGTGCGCTACCGCCTGGTCGGAACCGAGGTGGTGCGCTTCGCCGAGGAGGATTTCAGCAATACCTGGCTGGAGGAGACCGGATGGCGGGCGCAAATCATCTCCGTCAACCTGGCGCTCTACCGACGCGTCTGGGAGACGCGGCGACCGGTCTTCGGCCTCTCCATGGTCGATTGGGACAACCGCCAAAAATACAGTTTCGAATGGGGTTTGTTTCCGCTATCTGAGGACGGTCATGACATCAATGGCTGCCTCAGCGTGGACGACTTCACCGGCATCGCCGGGCGAACCCATATGCTGCGCTGAGCGCGCGAAAGGATCCTTATGCGTCTAATTCTCGCGGCCCTCTCCGCCGCGGCTCTGCTGCTCGGTGCGCAGGCGGTATACGGCCAGGACGACGAGAGCGATCCCGGCACCGATGCCTTCAACCAGGGCGATTACGGCGCCGCGTTCCAGGCCTGGGAGACGAAAGCCAACCAGGGCGATCCCGACGCGATGACCAATCTCGGGATGCTCTACGACATCGGCTACGGAACCAAGCGCGACTTCGGCAAGGCCGCCGAATGGTATGAGAAGGCCGCGCAATTGGGCTTCGTCGTCGCCCAGTACAATCTCGCCAACCTCTACTACGACGGCCGCGGAGTCTCGCGCGACAAGAAACAGGCGGCGCGCTGGTACACCGCCGCCGCTCAGGGCGGTCACGCCAAGTCGCAGTACTATCTTGCGCAGATGTATTTCGACGGAGACGGCATCGAGGAGAGCAAGGAGAACGGCTTCGCCTGGCTGCAGAAGGCCTCGGACCAGGGCATGCCGGAAGCGCAGCATGAGCTCGGCCGCCGGCTGATCTTCGGCGACGACGTGGCGGCCGACCCCACCAAGGGCACCGACCTGGTTCTGAAATCGGCCGAGCAGCGTTACGTGAAAGCGCAGATCCTGATCGCCGACTGCTATTGGAAGGGCCGCGGCGTCGCCAAGAACCAGATCGAAGCCTATGTCTGGGCGGCGCAGGCGAAGGATGCCGCCAAAGGCCGCGACGTGAAGCGCGCCAACGAACTCTACGAGGACGTCAAATCCGGCATGAACGGCGACCAGATCAAGGCCGCCGAGATCGAGCTGATGGCCGTCAGCCCGAAGAA
>JAYSFH010000458.1:0-3361 GCA_041913405.1 Dongia sp.
TCCGCGAGGACCTGGCGAACATCGAGCGCCATGCGGAGACCCTGGCCGAGGTCACCCGGCTCGTCCACCGGACCGCCGCCCCGCCCGGCGTCTTCCCCGACATCAAGGCGAACTTCCGCGGCTATATCGGCCAGATGGACTTCTTCCTGTCGCCGGCGGAGATCGGCTTCCTGCTGGCGCGGCTCGAGACCATCCCCGACGCCGACACCTGCGTGCATTTCGACCTTCACACCAGCAACATCATGATCCGCGACGGCGAGCCGGTCATCATCGACATGGGTGACGTCTCGCGCGGGCACTACCTCTTCGACATCGGGCTGCTCTGCACGATCTTCGGCCTGCCGGAGCTCGGCATCTCCGAGATGGCGACCAAGATCCCGAACGACGACGGCGTCCGCCTGCTCGACGCCTGCCTCCGGCACTATTTCGCCGACAAGCCCGCCGAGGAGTTCGAGTTCGCCCGGCGCAACCGGGACTTCCTCGCCTCGCTGCGCCTCATCTACACCATCACCTTCCTGCCCAGGCTCCGCGAGCAGCTCGCCGCCGCCGTCAAGGACGTGCTGCTGCCGCGGATGATGGCCTGAGCCGGCGGCGCCCGCCTCACCCGGCCGGCAGCATGCGGCGCAGCGTGTCGTCCTTCATGACGAGATGGTGCCAGAGCGCCGCCGCGACATGGGCGAGGACCAGCGCCAGCAGGACATAGGCGATCGTCTCGTGCGCCTCCTCCCAGATCTTCCCGCCGCCGATCGGGAACGGCGCGGGAATCACGATGTCCCCGAAGATCGCGAGGCTCCGGCCGCGCGCCCAGCGGTCGAAGGCCCCCGTCACCGGCATCGCCACCATGGCCGCGTAGAGAAGCCCGTGCATCGCACCGGCGGCAAGGCGAACCAGGCCGCTTCCGTGCGCAGGGGGCTGCGGGACCAGCAGCCGGCGCAGGAGCCGGATCATCGCCACGCCGAGCACCAGCGTGCCCAGGCTGTAATGGACCATCATCGCGGTATCGCGCTCCGCGCCGCGCGGCCAGTCGTCGAGCGTGAGGCCCATCCCGAAGGCGGCGATCAGCAGGGCCGCCGCCGCCCAATGCAGGAGGCGGGTGGCGGCAGGGAAACGGTCGAGGTGCGAGCTGGCAGGCATGGGAGCAACTTTCGCAGTCGGCGAGCGGGTGGGCTTGCGGCGCAGACGACCGGACGTCTGCTTCGCCCGCATGTCCACGTCACCGCTCTTACGCCGACCTGCCTGAACGTGGCTTAAACGGCCCGTTCAGCTCCGGTTCAGGTTCGATCCCATGAGAGAGGACATCGCGCGCCTTGCTGTGCCGCCGAAAGCCCCTGCACCGGAATATGGTGTCCCGCCCGACACCGGAACGGGCAGATGGAGCCATCACGGTTCACGCGCGAGCAGGGGACGGATGTGGCGGTGACGGGCCTACACGACCAATACGGGGTCAACTCCCCCGCCAACGACAACCAGCCGAAGGAGAAGACGGCAAAGGCACGAGCCGACAAGGTCGCCTGACACCGCCCTCAGAGCGGCACTGTCAGCCGATTAACCTCTCTGTACAATCAGCGCTATCTCAATCCGGAAGCAATGTGGTCAGACGTTGCGCCAGCCGGCGGAACGAGGCTGCAGCCTGCGCTTGATCGAGATCTATTGCCCTTGCCATCAGGTGTTGATGTCGGACCGGATCGTAACCAGTCGGCATACGCTCAGCGAGCCAGCCCTTCGCATTCCGGATCAATGTGAAATTGTCCGGGCACGTCAAGTCCGCAGGCAATCCAAACTTGCCGCGAAGCGATTCCACCGCGGCGATGAACCAAGTTTCAAATTCGCGATAGGCCAGCGTTACCAAATATTTCGCGTCTCCGCGAACTGCTCTCGCCCTCTTCAGTATCTGTGGCCCAAGTTGAGCAGGGCAACCGTCATCACAGTCGAGCAAAATCAATACCACTCCATTGTAGGAAACGGCCTTACTGGCCGCAAGCTCTATGTATTTTCCAAAATATGAATCATCATTGAGAAACGATCCCGACTTGACTCTAATTGACGGCGCAACACGCAGAGTGGTCGGGAACTCGGTAAATTCCGCCAAACGATGTAGCAATGCCGGAACAGCTTGCTCTTCTCCTTGCCCCTCGACAATCGATACGATGAATGCCATCGGCTCAAGTGCCCTTCAGATCAAATAGATCCAATTGCTGTTCGTCATTGACATCAGAAATGGATTTCGGATCTGGAGCAAGCTGGTTCAGCCGCAGCAATTCACCGGATGTGAAGAGCTTCTTTCGCAGCATCTCTCGACCGGCGTCATCGATCTTGCCGATGCGCGTCAGACCGCCCGAATTGTCGACTGCAACAAGGGATTCCGGATCTATGTCTGGATTGTCGAGTAGTTCGGGGCTGTGGCTCGTAACGATGATCTGACTATGCTCGGCCCCCTCGCGCAGTGCGCCAAGGAGCACACTGGCAGCCGCCGGATGAAGCGCCATCTCCGGCTCTTCCAAGCCGATCAGCAATGGTGATCTACCCCCGCCATGCTCCGAAGCGGACTGGAACACGGCGAGCAAAATTCCGAAAGCCCGAAGCGTTCCATCCGACATGGCGGACGCGAAGAACCTCCAGGGATGTGGTTGACCTTTAACAGCTTGACGAAATTCAACTGTTTCTTGTGATGCAAGCGTACGCGCATCCACGTCGGAAACGCCGGGAACGATTCGTGCCAGATCGTCGCGAATCAATTCCCGGACCACCGCGGGCATTCGCTGCAATACGCTGGCGGCATTGCTTCCATCTCGGCGGAGGATCTCTCCGGGGTCGGGCTTCTGCATCTTCGCGATCTCCCGCGGATTGAGGTTGTAGACCTCGATCCGTGAGAGCGCGTCATAGGCAGGTCGGAAGGCCGGCACGCCGGATGCGGCAACAAGCAATAGGCGGTCGGGCAGAGCGGCGGGCATCGGGGATACCGACGCGTCCACGATGACGCCCTTCTTTACACGGAAATGCTCGCGCTGTCCGAAGTCTCCCAGAGGATGGATCACACACTCCTCGTCCTGAACCACGTAGGCCCCCGCCTGCTTCGCCCCCACCCGGAAGGCGTAGTGGCCGGCTTGGCCGTTGGGCAGAATGAAGTCGAGCCGAAGCGCGAAATGGTTGGGATGCCCCCCGGAGCGCCGCCGGACCTCGGCGATTGTGCCGCGATCACGGAGGGCATGATCGATCGAGCTCCGCAGAGCGTCCGATACGAACTTGATCCCATCGAGGAAATTGCTTTTCCCGGCACCGTTCGGCCCTACAAGAAACGTCAGCTTCTGCAGGTCGAGCTTGCAGGCGGCGATGCTCTTGTAGTTTCGGATTGTGACCCGTC
>JAYSFH010000458.1:3410-3733 GCA_041913405.1 Dongia sp.
GATGAACGGCGGCTTCATGAGACACGGCACTCCGACAGGCTGCGAATGGCTTTGGCCATCGTCATCGTAGCAGTTCCTCTCGCACCGAACGCGAGAATGACGCCCACGGATTCGTCGCCATTGCACCGGCATGATCGCCATCATGTGCAGGTCGCTCGTTCCGTGGTTCGGATGCTGATCGGCCCGAATTGCTCGAGTTGAGCCGTACGACAGACTTCGCCCCGCCCTCGATACTGGCGTTCCCTCGCTGCGCTTCTCGGCGAGCGAATGGCGTCCCCAAGGGGATTCGAACCCCTGTTACCGCCGTGAAAGGGCGGTGTCCT
>JAYSFH010000459.1:0-746 GCA_041913405.1 Dongia sp.
ACCGAGCGCGCGGTTCACCCCGACGAAGCGGATATCCTGGCGCAGCCAACCCGTGCCAATACGGCAGCCGACTACTATGTCGCAAACAACGACATCTTCACGCAGCTGCCGCCGGGCGACTGGCAACCTCTGCGCTATGACATCCCGCCGGCGCCCGCGACCAAGCTGCTTCCGGAAGGCAGCGTGGTCGATACCGGCGACCGCAGCTTCGAGGTCATCCACCTGCCCGGTCATTCACCCGGCTCGATCGCGCTCTACGAGAAGGCCAGTGGCGTGCTGTTCGCCGGCGACGTGGTCTATGACGGTCCGCTCGCCTATGACGAGGAGAATGCCGGCGAGATGCGGCAATACGTGGCCAGCATGAAGCGGCTGCTGGATCTGCCGGTCCGGGTGGTGCATGGCGGCCATTATGCGAGCTTCGGCCGGGACCGGATGCAGGCGATCATCCGGGAATTTCTAGACGCCTTCGACCGCTAAAGCTTGTTCGTAAAGCTCGCAATCCTTCGGCAGGCTTCGGTGAGACTCTTCTCATCGACCACGAAGGAGACGCGGCAGTGCCCTTCCGCGCTCCGGCCGAAGGGTGTCGCGTCGAGGATGGCGACGCCGGTCTGCTCGAAAAGGCGGAGTGCGTAGTCGAAGGCGCTCATTCCCGTCCCGCGCACATCCAGCATCATGAACATCCCGGCCTCGGGCACATGCACCTTCAGGCCCGGCACCTGGTTCAAGGTGGCGGTCGCCGCGTCACG
>JAYSFH010000459.1:756-3728 GCA_041913405.1 Dongia sp.
GGCTCGGCCAGGGCGCGGATCGCGGCGCGCTGGATGAATCCCGGCAGGCCGTATTGCGTGCTCAAGCCGAGGTCGTGGGCGAAGTCGATCAGCTGCGGCGGCGCCACGATCCAGCCGATGCGCCAACCGGTCATCGCATGCGACTTGGAGAGACTGTTGATGGTGACCGTGCGCTCGCCCATCCCCGGCAGGCTGCCGATGCTCACATGCGCCTTGCCGAAGCTCAGGGCGGCATAGACCTCGTCGGCGATCACCCAGAGATCGCGCTCGATCGCAAGCTTCGCCATGGCCTCCAGCACGTCGCGCGCGAACATGGCGCCGGTCGGGTTGCCGGGGGTCGCGAAGACGATCGCCTTGGTCTTCGGCGTGATCGCCTTGGCAAGATCCGCGGGATCGAGGTGGAACTCGTTCTCCGGCCGCATCGGCACGCGGATCAGGTTGGCGCCGGCGGCCCGCAAGGTCGCCTCGTAGGTGAGATACATCGGCTCGGGCACGACCACGTCGTCGCCCTGGTCCAGCACCAGCATCGATGAGACGAACAATCCGCCCTGCGCGCCGGAGACCGCGCCGACATTCTCGGCGGTGATGTCCTGGCCGGAGGTACGCCGGTGATAGCCGGCGATCGCCTCGCGCAGCGCGGGCACGCCGAGGATGTCGGTATAGTGGGTATCTCCGGCATCCAGTGCCGCGACGGCCGCCTGCTTGATCGAGGCCGGGGTGTCGAAATCCGGATCGCCGATCGAGAGGATGATGACATCCTCCCCTCTGCGTTTGGCTTGGACGGCGCGGTGGTGGATTTCCCAGGCGCGGGCACCCGCCCCGCCGATGCGCTGGGTGAAACTCGAGTATCGCATGTCGATGGACCTGTTAAGACTTGGCCGGGACAGTGCAAGGCCCCGCCATTGAAATCAAGACCCGCCATTCTCATCTGCTCTGGCCATGAGGGATGGGCGAATGTGACGACTCGCCAATGAGCAGCGCCGCGAACCGCAAGGGCTAGGCCGCTCTTATTGAACGATTTTCCTAGATGCAACGACGGATCAATGGCACTCTGGCACCCGGTTGTCGGGCTGCGGGGCGCCATAAGGGGGAGTCATGTTCTTTCGCATCGCGAATCTCTTCAGAGCTTTTCTGAACGTCTTCATCGGCAGCGTCGAGCGGCAGAACCCGGAAGCGTTGCTGGAGCTTGAGAAAGAGAATCTCCGCAAGCAGATCGCCAACTTCAACCAGGGCCTCGCCGCCCATGCCGGCCTGGCCGAGCGGTTGATGGGCCAGGTCCGCAAGCTCGAAGCCGACCAGAAGGATCTGCGCGCCAAGGCCGCCGCCAACCTGAAGGCGGGCAACAAGCAGGCGGCGGGCCAGTATGCCTTGCGCCTGCAGACGGTCGAGCGCGAGCTGGAGGAGAACCGCCGCCAGCTCGAAGGCGCCGAGAGCACCTACCAGAACAGGGTGAAGGCCCGCGACGTCTCGGTGCAGAGCGCCAAGGCCAAGATCGAGGGCCTGCGCGGCGCCATCGCCGACATGCGCATGAACAAGGCCATGGCCGAGATGTCGGAAATGGCCGCCGGCATGATCGGGTCGATCGGCGGCAGCGGCGACACGCTGAACCGCCTGCACGACATGGTCGAGGAGGAACGCACCAAGGCGGCGGGCCGCGCCCGTGTCGCCAAGGACTCGATCGACATGACCGAGGTGAACCTGAAGGAATCGGAGCAGAACGCGCTGGCCGACCAGGCGCTGGCCGACTTCGCCGCGCGCGAAGGGCTGACCCTGGAAACACCGCAAGGCGCCGCGGCCGCGCCGCGCACCATGGGCAGTGAAGGCGCCGCGGAGAAGAGCTGATGCCCCTCTCGCCCGAGGCCCCGGCCTGGGCTGCCGAGATCGCACTCGCCTACGAAAGCACGGCCCAGGGCCAGTTCATCCTCAGCGGCAATGTGCATGACCGGTTGCCGGTGGGCGGCAGCCTGGTCAACCTTGGCGGCTTCATCGAGAAGGAGCTGCTGGCCGGCTTCCAGGTGATCTTCAGCTTCGATCTCGGCAACGGCTTGCGCGTCACGCGGGGTGGCGACCTGCTCGAAGGCTGGAGCGGCGCCAAGCGGCTCGACCCGACCATCCGCCAGCCCCTGGCGGCGATCGAGCTGGTGAGTTCCTTCGTGCGCTATCGCGCCAACCTGCGGGCGCTCGGCCAGGAGAAGCAGGCGCTCCATGTCGCCTGCATCCTGCGCGATGCCGACGACATACTCCCGGCGACCGGCGGCTGGAGCTACGAGCTGGGCGGAATGGCCAGCCTGCTGCGCGACTGGGCCGGCGAGGCGCCGTTCAGCAGCCATCCCTTCGTCAGCCTGATCATCGCCGACAACATCAACGACCTGCATCCCTCGGTCGCGCTCAACCCGCGCGCGGCGCGGGTCAAGGTGCCGTTGCCGGATACCGGCATGCTGACCCGGGCGCTTGCCCTGCTCCGTCGCGACAATGCCGCGGCCTTCGACAGCGCCATGAAGGACGAAAGCAACATGGCCGCGGCCTTGACCGGCGTCGCGGTCACGGCGGTCGAGACCTTGACCAAGCAGCGCGCGCATCAGAAGCAGCCGATCAAGAGCGACGACCTGGTCAAGATCAAGAAGGAACTGGTCGAGCGCGAGAGCGCGAATCTCATCGAGTTCATCGAATCCAAGCGCACGCTCGCCGATTACGAAGGCCAGGAGGCGTTGAAGACCTGGCTTCAGCAGGACGTGGCGCTCTGGCAGGCGGGCGATCTGAAGGCGCTCCCCAAAGGCTACCTGATCTGCGGCCCGGTCGGCACCGGCAAGACCTACCTGGTCGAATGCCTGGCCGGCGAGGCCGGCATCCCGGTCGTCAAGCTGAAGAACTTCCGCGACCGCTGGGTCGGTTCGAGCGAAGGCAATCTCGAGAAGATCATCGGCCTGGTGCGCGCCCTCGGCCGCTGCATGGTGTTCATCGACGAGGCCGAC
>JAYSFH010000460.1:0-3713 GCA_041913405.1 Dongia sp.
GAGCTTGCCCTTGCCGCGCTCGAGATCGCCCAGCAGATTCTCGAGACCCTTTACCAGGTTCTCGCCGCGGCTCTCGATGGTGGCGCGCAGGACCTCCGGATTGGTCATCACGAAGTTGGAGGGCGCCATCGCGTCGACGAATTGCCGGGTGTAGAAATCGACCTTCTGCGCGGTCTTGTCGTCGAGGCCTTCCACCTGCTCGACCGTGTTGCGCATCCAGCGCGCAGTCAGCAGGTAGGACTGCTTGATGTAATCGAACAGCTGGTTGTCCTGCCAGGCAGAGTCCTTGAAGCGGCGATCGTCCTTGGCCGGTGCGATCACCGGCTCGGCCTCTTGGCCCATCATCCGCCGCGCGGTGGTCTGCCAGAGGTTCATGTAATCCTGCCAGAGCGACATCTGGGCCTGGATCAGCTTCGAGGGGTCGGCCATCAGCCGGGTGGTCATCTCGTAGAAGGCGCGGCCGACATTGAGCGGGTCGGGGTCGTTCAGCCGCTCCTGGTTGCGGGCGACGAAATCGGCGACCAAGCGCTGGGATTGCTCGGCGATTCCGGCCAAGGCGCGGGCGAGCTCCATCGGATCGGAACCGTTGCCGTTGCCCGGCTCTTGATTGGGGCCTTTGCCGGTCGTGGCGCCAGGGCTGCTGTCAGACATGCGTTTCCACCCGGTTCCTGATTGTTAACAATGGGATACGCCCAGGCGGCATCCGCTCCGTGGGAACCACACTCGCGGCGGAGACAACGCCAATTGTTTCTTATAGTCTAATGAGTTAAAGAGATAAAAGCCCTTCGGTTACAGATTCTGTGTGCGCGACCTTTCGCGGCACCGGGATCGAGCCCGTTCGAACCGGGGGGAAGTGGGGAGATCAGACCGGATGTTGGACATGTGGAAATCCAAGGCGCTGCAGCTGAAAGCAAAGGCCGAGGGCATCAACCTCGCGCCGTTTGGCCGCTGGCTGCCGGCGACGGCGCTGCTGGTAATAGCCGGCTGCTCCTGGTTCGACGAGGAGCCGACCCCGCCATCGCCGTCCGAGCAGGCCCAGGCTCCGAGCGCGACCGCGACCCCGGCGCCCGGCGAGGGCGAAACGATGAACGGCGAGCAGCAGGCGCAGGTCCCTGACATCAACAGCGTGCCCAATGAGGCGCCGACGCCCAGCATCGTCAATCTCGACCAGGCCCAGGAAGGCCTGGGTTCGGACAGCGGCAACTCCCAGCACACCGACGAAACGCTGACCATGCCGACCCAGAGCGCCGCGCGCCCGGAGAAGCCGGTCGAGGAGGGTGCGCCGCAGACGGCGCAGGCGGATCTTCAGCCGCAGGCGCCCGAGCAGCCGGATACCACCACCACCGCGGTGACGCCGCCTGAGCCGGCGACGCAGACGCCGGTGGTCGCGGCCCCCATGCCGACACCGGCGCCCGCGCCGACCACCCAGGTTGCGCAGGTCGGGACGCCGCAGGCGGGCTCGCAGCCGTTCGAGCCGAGCGGCCCGCTGCATCTCGAGCCGGGCTCGCTGTCGCGTGACGGTGCCGCCGCGGCCCCGAGCGGCGCGGCGACCACGCAGGCGACCGGCATCGCGGCGCTGCCGCTTCCGGGCAGCAGCAGCGCGCCGATGACCGCGCCCTCCAGCGGGGGCGACGGCGTCTCGGTCGATTACTCCGTCCTGAACGGCCTACAGCCGAGCGCGCCGAGCACGTATCAGCAGCCGGCGATGGGCGGTGTCGCGCCGGTCCGCGGCTATGCGCCTTCGGGCAGCATCGCGGGCGTCGGCCAGGCGGTCGGCTATGTCTATTTCGGCAACGGCTCCTCGCGCCTCAGCGCCGCCGATCGCCAGGTGCTGCAGCAGGTTGCCCAGCTCCAGCAGATCCAGGGCGGCGTGCTGCGCATCATCGGCCATGCCAGCGCCCGCACCGGCAATATGGAAGCGCTGGATCAGCAGCAGGTGAACCACGAGATGTCCATGCAGCGCGCGACCGCGGTCGCGCGGGCACTGGTCGAATACGGCGTGCAGCCGATCCTGGTGCAGGTGGCGGCCGCCGGTGACGACCGGACTCTCTATGCTGAAAGCACGCCGGCCGGAGAAGCCGGCAACCGTCGGGCGGAAGTTTATCTGTCGCAGAATTGACTGCCGATTGACCGCTCACTGAATCATCCCTGTAACGACCTTTCGTAACGTTTGACCTATGGCTGTTGAAAACGCGTCGGGACGCGCCTTGCGCGTTGGTATCGCCGGCCTCGGCACCGTCGGTGTCGGTGTCGTGCGGCTGCTGGAAGAGAACCGCGACATCCTGTTGCAGCATTGTCCCTGGCCGATCGAGGTCACGGCGGTCTCGGCGCGCGACCGGCGCAAGAACCGCGACGTCGATCTCTCCAAGTACGACTGGTGCGACGATCCGGTGGCGCTCGCCGACCATCCGAAGGTCGACGTCGTCGTCGAGGTGATCGGCGGCTCGAGTGGACCGGCGAAGGCGCTGATCGAGAAGGCGATCGCCAACAAGAAACACGTGGTAACCGCAAACAAGGCGCTGCTCTCGGCGCATGGCACGGCCTTGGCGCGGAGCGCGGAGAAAGCGGGCCTCGCTCTCGCTTATGAGGCCGCGGTCGCCGGCGGCATCCCGATCATCAAGTCGATGCGGGAAGGCTTGGCGGCCAACCGCATCGAGCATGTCTACGGCATCCTCAACGGCACCTGTAACTACATCCTGACCCAGATGCGCGAGACCGGCCGCGAGTTCGCCGACGTGCTGGGCGAGGCGCAGCAGCTGGGTTACGCCGAGGCCGATCCCAGCTTCGACGTCGACGGCATCGATGCCGCGCACAAGCTCTCGATCCTGACCGCGGTCGCCTTCGGCTGCGAGGTGGACTTTGCCGGCATCCGGATCTCCGGCATCCGCAACGTCTCGGCCATGGACATCGAATACGCGACCGAACTCGGATACCGGATTAAATTGCTGGGCCTTTCGCGCTTGACGGAACGCGGCATCGAGCAGCGCGTTCATGCCTGCATGGTTCCGCAGAACGCACTCATCGCCAAGGTGGATGGGGTTTACAACGCCGTCGTCACCCAGGGCAATTTCGTCGGCCAGAATGTCGCGATCGGCCGCGGCGCCGGGCAGGGGCCGACCGCCTCTGCCGTGGTCAGCGACCTCATGGACATCGCCCGCGGCCGGATCCTGCCGGCCTTCTCGGCGCCGGCCGAGACCCTGAAGAAGATCCCGGCGGCGCCCGAGGGCAGCCATGTCGGGCCGTTCTATCTCCGGATGATGGTGGTGGACCGCCCGGGCGTCATCGCCGAGGTCGCGGCGATCATGCGCGACGAGAATGTTTCGTTGGAAAGCATGATCCAGCGTTCGCGCTCGCCCGGCGACCGCGTGCCGGTCGTGTTCACCACCCATGAGACCAGCCAGGCGCAGGTGACGCGCGTGGTCGAGAAGCTCGGCAAGGTCTCGGCCGTGGTCGAGCCGCCGCATGTCATGTCGATCGAACAACTCTCTTAAATCAGCTATCGGAAGGCCTGGATCATGGATCGCAACCTGGCGCTGGAAGTGGTGCGCGTCACCGAAGCGGCGGCGCTCGCCGCCTCGCGGCTGATGGGCCGCGGCGACGAGAAGGCGGCCGACCAGGCCGCGGTCGATGCGATGCGCACGGCGCTGAACTCGCTCAACATCGACGGCACCGTGGTGATCGGCGAGGGCGAGCGCGACGAGGCGCCGATGCTC
>JAYSFH010000461.1:0-3709 GCA_041913405.1 Dongia sp.
TCGACCTGCAGACGGTCGCCTTCCGCCGTCAGCCAGACCCAGCCGCTGCCGAACTGCTCCATCGCGGTCTTCTTGAAGAGCTCCTTGAAGGCGTCATAACCGCCGAACGAGGTCTCCAGCAGATGGGCGAGCGCGCCGTTGGGCTGGCCGCCGCCGTTCGGCGTCATCGACTCCCAGAAGAAGTCGTGGTTCCAGACCTGGCCAGCGTTGTTGAAGATCTTCTTCGGTCGGGCGCCACGCTGACCATTCAGGTCGCGCACCAGTTCGTGCAGCGTCTTCTTCTCGAGCGGCGTGTTGGCAACCAGCTCGTTCAGCTTGTCGACATAGGTCTTGTGATGCTTGCCATGGTGGAACTGCAGCGTCTTGGCCGACATATGCGGCTCGAGCGCGTTCTCGGCATAGGGCAGCGGCTTCAGTTGAAAGGTCATTGCTTCACTCCATCTGGATGCATGTGTTCAACGCATGTTGGGTCGGGGCTTGCGCTCTCTTGGCGGCGTCCCCCATGCGGCGTGTGGGGGCAGGATGCGATCCCCCTCTTGCTATGAGCAATGGCAGGCGCAAGCCATGGTTCCGCCGATGAAGCCGCCCCGATTCAGTGGGAAGGATCCGGGAGCCCGCGACGCAACCGACTCAGAAGGAGGGGGTTCATTCACCAGAGCGCCAGAGACGCGCTCGTCTTCCCAATCATAAACTCTGTTCGGATGAAGGAGATCACCATGAACAAGGATCAAGCGGCCGGCGGCTGGAAAGAGCTCAAGGGCAAGATCAAGCAGCAGTGGGGCAAGCTCACCGACGACGACCTCACCGTGCTGGAAGGCTCGGCCGACGAACTGAGCGGCAAGATCCAGAAGCGCTACGGCATCGCGAAGGAAGAAGCCGAGAAGCAGATCCAGACCTTCCGCGACGCCAACAATGACCTGGTGTCGCGCTGGTAGTTGACCTGCGCAGCCGTTGCGCAAAAGGAAGGGGCGCCTCGCGGCGCCCCTTCTGCTTTGTGCTTCGTCGCCGGCCTAGACGGTCGGCGGTGCGCGGCCGCGGATCAGGTAGATCAGACTGCTGACCACGAACAGCACGACGAAGATGTAGAAGAGAATCTGCGCGATCCCCGCCGAGGCCACCGCGAGCCCGGTAAATCCGAGCAGGCCGGCGATCAGGGCGACGACCAGAAAGACCAAGGCCCATCCCAACATCTCAATTCTCCTTCCGCTCGACGGCGCCTCGAAGGGACGTCCGCCGCATCAACGCCCCCACCGCGTGAGGACGCGGCTTGCGCATGAACCGTGTTTGATTCCATGCGCGCGCCAATGATTTCAAAACACCACGGATTGGACCCGGTTCCGGGAAGATGCGTTGCGTTCCGCTTGTTCCGCCATGACCGGCCCGCCTGGCGGGCCCGTTGGCAAGGAATGTCGGGTGAATGCACCCTTATTTATGAGGAATGCGGAAGCTTACGCGCCGAGCCGCAAGCGCAGCGCACGGAGCACCGGCACCGCAACGGCGCGCCTCGCGGCGTCGTCGCGAAGCGGAGCAAACGTGAATCGACACGTTCAATTCAGGAAATACAGCAAGTCGCCGTATTACCCCGAAATAGCCTCAATCTCGCCGCACTTCGTTGGAACAACGTTCTCCTCTTCACACACGATAATGGAGGCGGCGAAGTACGCTGGGTTGATCGCTTCGCCGGAGGCTCGCATAGTCGACCCACGCCACGCGTCGAATCGATTGTCGCAGGAAACGCAATCGGCGGCACGGCGGCGGATCAGAAGACCGCAAACAAAACAAACTGACAAACGAGAGAAGGTGCGAGACGAGCGCTTCGGCCGCTCGGCTATGTCGCCGGCTACGACCGGTGGCTGGATCGCCAACTTCGTCGACGGCGTCCGAAAGGGCGTGATGTCGACCTGACGAGTGAGTCGCTTGCGTCTGGAGTTCGAGACCCCGCCTTCGGGGAGGACGAATCAAGGCGGGGCGAAGCGGCTCAGCAAAGCAGCGCCGGGGAATTCGCCACGGCGTGTTGTGATGTCAAACGCGTCTGACTTCGGTTGGGCCAACCTCAAGAGGTCGTGCTATGGGACATCCCAAGACCGCATCGCGCAGCGATTCCCCGCGAAGCAATTCCGCCGGTGACATCGGCGACACCAATCGCGATCCCAGATTCTCGGAAGTCAGCGCCGCGGTCGTCGAGCATCTGCCGCATCTCCGCGCTTTCGCCCGATCGCTGGCCACCAGCAAGGACCAGGCCGACGATCTGGTGGGGGAAGCCGTGGCCCGCGCCCTCGCCGCCGCCCATCAGTTCCGCCCCGGCACCAATTTCAAGGCCTGGATCTTCACCATCCTGCGCAACGCCTTCTATACCGAGGGCCGCAAGCGCTGGAACCGCGTGGTCGCCCTGGACGACAATGTGTACAACCAGCCTTCGATCGGTCCGACCCAGGAAGACTCGCTGGCCTTCTGCGATTTCCGCCGCGCCTTCATCCAGCTCAGCCCGCGCCAGCGCGAGGTGCTGATGCTGGTCGGTAACGGCGACCTCTCCTACGAGGAAGTCGCCGAGCATTGCCAATGCCCCGTCGGCACGGTGAAGAGCCGGGTCTCCCGCGCCCGGCTCGACCTGAAGCGGATGCTCGACGAGGAAGCCATGGCGCAGCCGCGGCGCAACGTGCCGCCGGTCGCCAATGCCAACCTCACCGAGTCGCTCGGTGACTGCGGGGTGATCAAGCGCCTCGCCCGCCGGCGCGGGCGCGGCCCCGTCGAGCGTCACGTCGTCAACTAGTCCAGCCTCAACTCCCTCATCCTCGCCCTTGGACTTCAAGGCGGGGCGCCTCGGTCCTCCCGGTGCGCCCCGATTTTTTTGCGCGATCTGTGCTACAACGCGCCCCGAGTCGTCTTCTCGGGTCGTTTTGGAGGCAGGCCTTGAACGCGGATACGGCCGGGGCCGTGTCGTCTCCCTTGTCGCTGGATCTGCCGCTGGCAGCCCTGGCTCTGGTCCTGGCGGTGGTGCTGGCGGCCCGTTTCGCCGAGATCGGCCGCTGGCGGCGCTATGGCAAGCTCGGCCATCTCGGCGCCGGCGCGCTGCTCGGCCTGGCCTCGGGACTCGCCGCCGTGCCGGTCTGGCTCGGGCAGGACGGCGCCGATTCGCTCAGTGCTGCCGCGGCGTTCGAAGCGGCGCTGCTGCCGCCGCTGGCCCTGCTTTCGCTCGACCTGCTGATGGGTCTCGCCGCCGGCGCCGGCGCGCTCGTCCTGCTGCTCGGCCTGACGGGCGGCGCGGCCTGGCCGGCGGCAGTCCTGCTGGTGGCGATGATCGGCATCGGCGTCGGGCTGATCCGGGCCAAGCTCGAGCCCTTGGCGACCTGGCTCGACTGGCGCTGGGCGCGGCCCGGCGGCGGCGCGGACACGGCGGCGCTCGGCCTCGATGCCGCGCTCGATGCCCCGGGCCATTGGCGCGCCGCGAGCATCGGGCTGATCCCCGCGCTGTTGCTCCTGCCGCTGCTCGCGCGAACGACGGCCGGAGGCATCGCCCTGGCGTTGCTCGCCATCGCGCTGTACGTGCCGGCACTCTGGGCCATGCGGCGGTTGCTGCTGGGCGACTGGCCGCGAGCGGCCACCCTGCCCAGCGGCCTGATTGCCGGCCCGGCCGAGGATCGCGGCTCGATCGCGCCGCTGCTGGCGCGGATCATCGCCGACCTGCCCGAGGGAATCGCGGTGTTCGACG
>JAYSFH010000462.1:0-3707 GCA_041913405.1 Dongia sp.
CACAAGCTGATGCACGAGAACAACCTGCGCCCCGCCGGCCAGCCGAAGGTCGAGATCACCAAGTTCGAGGAGAATTCCGACCTCGAGTTCAGCGTGGCGATGGAAGTCATCCCCGAGATCAAGCCGATGGACTTCAAGACCGTGAAGCTCGAGCGGGTGAAGGTCGAGGTTCCGGACAAGGAAGTCGATGACCGCCTGGAGATGCTGGCCAAGCGCCAGGGCAGCTCCGACGCCGCGGCCGACGATCATGCCGCCCAGAAGGGCGATATCGCCGTCATCAATTTCGTCGGCAAGGTCGATGGCGTGGCCTTCGACGGCGGCAGCGCCGAGGGCCACTACCTGGAACTGGGCTCCGGCCAGTTCATCCCGGGCTTCGAGGACCAGCTGATCGGCATCAAGAAGGGCGAAGCCCGTGTCGTGAAGGTGACCTTCCCGGCCGAGTATGCGAACAGCGATCTCGCCGGCAAGGCGGCCGAATTCGACGTGACCGCGACCGAGATCCGCGCCCCGAAGCCGGCGGCGCTCGACGACGAACTGGCGAAGTCGCTGGGTCTCCAGGATCTGGCCGACCTCAAGAAGCAGACCAAGGAGCGGATGGAAGGCGAATACGGGCAGGTGGCCCGCGCCCGCGTGAAGCGCAAGCTCCTGGACGTCCTCGCCGACAACCACGAGTTCACCCTGCCGGAAGGCCTGGTGGATATTGAATTCCAGGCGATCTGGCGCAAGAACGACCGCCTCGACGAAGAGGACAAGGGCAAGGGCGAGGAGCAGCTCAAGAAGGAATACCGCGACATCGCGGTCCGCCGCGTGAAGCTCGGCCTCTTGCTCTCGGAAGTCGGCCGCCTAAATAACATTGAGGTCGCCCAGGAAGACCTGACCCGGGCACTGATCGCCGAGGCGCGTCGCTATCCCGGACATGAGAAGAAGGTCTTCGAATACTACCAGAGCTCGCCGGAGGCTCTGAACCAGCTGCGTGCGCCGCTCTACGAGGAGAAGGTCGTGGACTTCATCCTGGAGCAGGCGAACATCACCGACCGCGCGGTGACGCCGGAGCAGTTCGCCAAGGAAGGCGAGGACGAGCTGGAGGCGCTGAAGAAGTAACGGACCCGGTTTCGGATCGGGGGCTAAGATTGGAGCAGGGACCGAGTCGACGGCTATCAGGGTCGACCGGCGCAATGGAGTAGAGCAGCACCATGATCAGAGACCGCGACCCGATCGAAACCTACAACAACATGCTGGTGCCGATGGTGGTCGAGCAGACCAACCGCGGCGAGCGCGCCTACGACATCTATTCGCGCCTCCTGAAGGAGCGGATCATCTTCTTGGTCGGTCCGGTCAATGACGGTATGGCCAGCCTGGTCTGCGCCCAGCTGCTGTTCCTCGAGTCGGAGAATCCGAAGAAGGAAATCTCGCTCTACATCAACTCGCCGGGCGGCGTGGTCACCTCGGGCCTCGCGATGTACGACACCATGCAGTACATCCGGCCGGAAATCGCGACGGTCTGTGTCGGGCTCGCGGCCTCGGCCGGCTCGCTGCTGCTGACTGCCGGGCGGAAGGGCAAGCGGTTCAGCCTGCCCAACTCGAACATCATGATTCACCAGCCCTCGGGCGGCTTCCAGGGCCAGGCGGCGGATATCGAGATCCACGCGCGCGAGATCCTGAAAACCCGCGACCGGCTGAACAAGATCTACGTGAAGCACACCGGTCAGGAACTCTCGAAGATCGAAACCGCCATGGACCGCGACCGCTTCATGACGGCGGAAGAGGCGAAGGATTTCGGCCTGATCGACGAGGTCGTGAGCGAGCGTCCGCGGAGCGGGGACGACGACAAGAGTTCCTGAGGCGTTTCGCCCAAGGATTGAGGGGGCGAGCGGGGCTCCAAAATTCGCCTCTGGAACCTGTCGCCTTTAAGCTTTTCTCAGGAATATCAGGCTAGGCTATGCTTGCCGTGGAAGGCGCGTTGCACTCTTGCCGCAGCGTTCCGCCCGGTGTGCGAAAAGGCCAGAAATTCGTTGTGTGACCGCGAATTAACGGTTTAACATGATTGTCGCGCTGCGAATCCCAGGCGCGACGCAGATAGGTCGGCGATGAACAAGTCCACCAACGGCGACTCCAAAAATACCCTCTATTGCTCCTTTTGCGGCAAGAGCCAGCATGAGGTCCGTAAGCTCATCGCCGGACCGACGGTTTTCATCTGCGACGAATGCGTCGAGCTCTGCATGGACATCATCCGTGAAGAGCACAAGACCACCCTGGTCAAGTCGCGCGATGGCGTGCCGAGCCCCCGGGACATCTGCAAGGTTCTCGACGACTATGTGATCGGCCAGGACCATGCGAAGAAGGTCCTCTCGGTCGCGGTGCACAACCACTACAAGCGCCTCAGTCACGCCGGGAAGCAGAACGACGTCGAGCTCTCGAAGTCGAACATCCTGCTGGTCGGCCCGACCGGTTGCGGCAAGACCCTTTTGGCGCAGACGCTCGCCCGCATCATCGACGTGCCGTTCACCATGGCCGATGCGACGACGCTGACCGAAGCCGGCTATGTCGGCGAGGACGTCGAGAACATCATCCTGAAGCTGCTGCAATCGGCGGACTACAACGTCGAGCGTGCGCAGCGCGGCATCGTCTACATCGACGAGGTCGACAAGATCAGCCGCAAGTCGGACAATCCGTCGATCACCCGCGACGTGTCGGGTGAGGGCGTGCAGCAGGCCCTGCTGAAGATCATGGAGGGCACCATTGCCTCGGTGCCGCCGCAGGGTGGCCGCAAGCATCCGCAGCAGGAGTTCCTGCAGGTCGACACCACCAACATCCTGTTCATCTGCGGCGGCGCCTTCGCCGGCCTGGAGAAGATCATCGCGCAGCGCGGACGCAGCGGCTCGGCGATCGGCTTCGGCGCCGATGTGCGCGGCCCCGATGAGCGCGGCGCGGGCGAGATCCTGCGCGAGGTCGAGCCCGAGGATCTGCTGAAATTCGGCCTGATCCCGGAGTTCGTCGGCCGTCTGCCGGTCGTCGCGACCTTGACCGATCTTGATGAGCCGGCGCTGATCAAGATCCTGACCGAGCCCAAGAATGCGCTGGTGAAGCAGTATCAGCGCCTCTTCGAGATGGAAGACGTCCGTCTCGAGTTCGCCGACGATGCCCTTTCCGCCATCGCCCGCAAGGCGATCGCGCGCAAGACCGGCGCCCGTGGGCTGCGCTCGATCATGGAAGGCATTCTGCTCGAGCCGATGTTCGAGCTGCCCGGCCTCGACGGAGTCGAGGCCATGGTCATCAGCCGCGAGGTTGTGGAGGGGAACGCGCGTCCGCTCTACATCTACACCGATCGGGCCGGCGGTGCGGCCGGCGCATAGCCGGTCATTCACCGGCTCTAAGCGGCTCGTTTCGCTGAACTATTCTTTCGCGACTCGTGGACGAAAATTGCATGTCATGACATGGATCATGGCAGCGATTGCCGCGTCCCTTGATAAAGACCGCGACGTGACCAAATAAGTTAACGAGTTGGACTGGCGGGCTGCGGCGCTCGAACCGCGGATGTCCTTTCGGCAAAGCCTATCAATCACTTATCCACAGCCGAATCCAAGGCGAGAGCGAAAAAAGCCCCGAACCGCGTCGCGGTGCCAGGGTCAACGATTGCAGTGTGGCGGCGGCCGGCGTTAGTCTGGCCAAAGCCCTGGAGAATCTGAAGAATCATCATGGAAAACAAT
>JAYSFH010000463.1:0-3704 GCA_041913405.1 Dongia sp.
CGGCATGCTCGATCGCCATCGGCACGTCGTCGGCGGTCCTGAGACGGTCGAAGCGGCTGACCAGCTCGCCCGGCGACAATCCCAGCGCCATGGATTCCTTCGGCGTGGCCGGCCCGACGCCGCGGCCGAGGAAGACCGCGCCCGGCTGCAGCCCGCGCCCCAGCATGTCGTCGGTGAAACTGGAAAGGCGCGAGAGCGGCTGCTCGACCTGCACCGCCGGCGCGATGAAGGTGCCGGAGCCCCAGCGCTGCACCAGCATGCCCTTCTCCACCAGACCCGCGATCGCCTTGCGCACGGTCACCCGCGAGATGCCGAGCTGGCGCGAGAGGTCGCGCTCGCTGGGCAAGGCCTCGTCGGCGCGGAGCTTGCCGGAACGCACCGCCTGCTGGATCAGGTGCTGGAGCTGCAGATAGAGCGGCGTCGGGCTGCTCTCGTCGAGCGAGCCCGCATCGCGGAAATCCGGTTGCGCCGCGCCCTTCAAGCGCCCGCCCTCTGCTTCAAGGGTTCGGCTGCGCGCGCCAGCAGCAGCGCGCCCTCCATCGCGTCACCCTTCGGCTTGACCAGCTTCTCCTGGATCCGCCGCGGCAGCCAGGGCCGCAGCGGCTCGCCGAGGCCGCCCAAGAGGCAGATCCCCGGCGCGCCGGCGCCGAGCAAGCGATCGGCGATGCGCGCGGCGCCTTCCGCCGCATGCTCGATCACCGCGACGCCCATCGCATCGCCCTGTCCGGCATAGTCCAGCACCAGGGGTGCCAGCTGCGCGAAGTCGGTCGGACGCGCCTGGTCGGCCCAGGTGACGATCTTCGGCGGCGCATGGTCGAAACGGTCGAGAATCTTCGTGGCGAGTTCTGTCATCGGCGCCATGCCGTCATGGGCCCAGAGCGCGCGGCGGATCGCATGCCTGCCGATCTCGTTGCCGCTGGCATCGTCGGAGATGACGTTGCCCCAGCCGCCGACGTTGAAGCGCTGGCCCTGCACCACCGCGAGCCCGGCCGAGCCGGTGCCGATGATCAGGATCGCGCCGTCACCGCCGGCGAAGGCGCCGAGCCAGGCGATATAGGCGTCGGTGTCGATCGCGACGCGCGGGAAAGGATGCGGCTGGGCGAGCAGTGCGCCGTTGCGGGCATCGTCGATGGCACCCGCCATCCCGAGCCCGACCGAGGCCTCGGCCAGGGCGCCTTCGCCGAGGCCGCCCGCCTTGGCTGCGGCCTTGGCGGCATCGACGATCGCCGCCATGGCGACCGCGGGGCCGAGGCGCAGGTTGGCCGGCCCGCCGGTGCCCTCGCCGACGAGCAGACCGCCGCTGTCGCGGATCCGGGCCCGGCAATGGGTCCCCCCGCCGTCGATTCCTATAAATAGAGTGTCAGCCATTCAGCTGGCGGCGCTCCCAGACATTCGCCGAAGTCATAATGCCAGTTTAGGTCCAGATCGGGAAGTGGCAAAGAATTTGACTCGTTTTGATAATACCAGCATAATATCAGTTAAGGGAAGGCAAGGCTGAGAACAGCCATATGGCATTTGGCCCAGATGACATTCGGGACTGAGACCAACGCCGCGCGCTATCGCGGCCTCGACACCTGGAGCGACGGCGAGATCCTCGACGCGTTCTGGGAAGGCCAGTCGCGTGCCATCGGCGCGCTCCGTCCGGCCCTGCCGTCCATCGCCGCCGCGGCGCAGGCCCTGGCGCAACGCCTGAACGCGGGCGGCCGCATCGTCTATGCCGGCGCCGGCGCCTCCGGCCTGCTGGCCGCGGGCGATGCGATGGAGATCGGCCCGACCTTCAATTGGCCCGACGACCGCGTCTTCGTTCTGCTCGCCGGCGGCACCGACCTGACACCGGGCCTCAAGGGCGACGTCGAGGACCATGACGACCGCGGCCGGACCGAAGCCGAAGCGCTCAAGCTGGCGCAGCACGACGCGATCATCGCGGTGGCCGCCAGCGGCACCACCCGCTACACCCTGGCGGTGATGGAAGCGGCGGCGCGGGCGAAAGCGCTCACCGTCGCGATCGCCAACAACGCCGGCACGCCGATGCTCGAACGCGCCGACCATGCGATCCTGCTGGAGACCGGGCCGGAGGTGATCAGCGGCTCGACCCGCATGAACGCCGGCACCGCGCAGAAGGCGGCGCTCAACATGCTGTCCAGCCTCACCATGATCCGATTGAACCGTACCTATGACGGGCTGATGGTCGATCACCGGGTGCAGAACGCGAAGCTGCGCGAGCGCGCGATCGGCATTCTCCGGAGCATCACCGGCGCCACAAAAGAATCGGCGGCCAAGGCGCTCGCCGCCTGCAACGATCGCATCAAGCCGGCGGCCCTGGTGCTGGCCGGCCGCACGCCCGCGGAAGCGGAGCACATCCTCTCCCAGGCCGGCGGCAGCCTGCGCGCCGCCCTGGGGTCCTTCGCCAAGACCGAGTCTCGAGAACCGACCAACCTGCAACGAAAACAAGGGAGCTGAACATGGCCAACAAAGGGGCACTCATCGGGGGTGCAGTGGTGGTCATCGCCGTCGCGGCGGTGGGCCTATGGTATATGAACAAGCCGGCGCCAGTGCAGGAGCTCACCATTGAGAGCTGGCGCAACGACGATGCCGACATCTGGAACAAGCAGATCCTGCCGGCCTTCATGGCGAAGCATCCGGAAATCAAGGTGACGTTCAAGGGCTATCCGCCGACCGAGTACAACGCGGCCCTGAACACCGAGCTCGAAGGCGGCACCGCGGCCGACATCATCACCTGCCGTCCGTTCGACGCCTCGCTCGACCTCTACAAGAAGGGTCACCTGCTGAAGATCGACGACATTCCGTCGATGAAGAACTTCTCCGACGTCGCCAAGGCCGCCTGGCAGACCGACGACGGCAAGGACACGTTCTGCATGCCGATGGCCTCGGTGATCCACGGCTTCATCTACAACAAGAAGATCTTCGAGGAACTGGGCATCACCCCGCCGAAGACCACGGCCGAGTTCCACGCGCTGCTCGACAAGATCAAGGCGAGCGGCAAGTACACGCCGATCGCGCTCGGCACGGCGGACCAGTGGGAAGCCGCGACCATGGGCTTCCAGAACATCGGCCCCGACTACTGGAAGGGCGAGGATGGCCGCAAGGCGCTGATCGCCGGCAAGGAGAAGCTCACCGACAAGCAGTATGTCGATGTGTTCAAGGAGCTGGCGAGCTGGGGCCCGTACATGGGCGACGGCTACCAGGCGCAGAAATACCCGGACACCCAGAACCTGTTCTCGCTGGGCCGCGCGGCGATCTACCCGGCCGGCTCCTGGGACATCCCGCTGTTCGAGCAGACCAAGGAACTCTCCTTCGACGCCTTCCCGCCGCCGCAGCCGGAAGGCACCGACAAGTGCTACATCAGCGACCACGTCGATATCGGCATGGGCATCAACGCCAAGTCGCAGAAGCTCGAGGCGGCGAAGACCTTCATCGACTGGGTCGGCTCGGCGGAGTTCGCCTTCGTCGGCTGGCGCAAGAACTGCGCGAGCACGATCCGGAACTCGTACCAGATCCTCTCGCGCGGCACGCCGAACCTGGAGAACGAGCTCTGGGCGGTGAGCGCCAACGTGCTGAACGGCACCCAGACTCCTGAAGCCGCTGCCGAGCAGCTTCAGAAGGGCCTGGACAGCTGGTACAAGCCCGCCCAGTGATCCGCTAGACTGGCATCCACCGCGGGTCGTGGCACCGGCCGCGACCCG
>JAYSFH010000464.1:0-1028 GCA_041913405.1 Dongia sp.
CGGCTCCTCGGAGAGATCGAGCATATGCGAGCTGAACAGCGGCCGGCCGTGCTTCTTGTACTCTTCCTCGCTGTGGCCCAGCATGCCCTCGACCCAAGGCACCAGCTTCTTGTTGGCATGGTCGGTGTGCAGCACCACGCATACCCCGTAATGCTGCGCCAGAAGGTGCACATGGCGCGCGGCGGAGACCGCGCCGAGCACGCGGGCCTGGGCCTCGTCCTTCATGCCCTCGCCGGCGAAGAAGCGAGCGCCGCCGTTGGAAAGCTGGATGATGACGTCGGATTTCGCCGCGGCGGCCGCTTCCAGCACCGCGTTCACGGAGTTGGTGCCGGTGACGTTGACCGCGGGAAGCGCATAGCCGCCGGCCTTGCAGGCCGAAACCAGGCTTCGATAGTCCTCGCCGGTCACGACACCGGCCGGCAGGCTGGCGGCGGTCGAGGTTTTGCTGGATTCGACGGCGGCGGACATTGGGCTCTCCCTGGGCATCTCGCGAAGGAGGCCAATCTAATCGGGAGACCCTGGCCTTCCTAGCCCCAATTCGCCGCGCTAAGCCGCCCCGCTGAGCAGCCGGTTGATCTCCTCCTGCAGCTCGGATTGCAGGTAGGGCTTGGAGAGCCGGGGCAGCTTGATCTTGCTCGCCGGCAGATCGGCGTAGCCGGTGGCCAGCAGAATCGGCATCTTCGGGCGTTCCCGATGGGCGATCTCGGCGAGTTCGAGGCCGGTCATGCCGGGCATGGCCTGGTCGGTCAGCATCAGGTCGACGGCCTGGCCGTCCTTCAGGATCGCCAGCGCCTGGGCGGCGGAATTGGCCTCGATCGCGCGGTGGCCGAGGTCCTCCAGCATCTCCACCGTGCTCATGGCGATCAACGGATCGTCATCGACCACCAGGATGATCGCGCGGCTGCCGGTGTCGCTGGGCACGGGCTTGGTCTCGGCGACGGGCGCCGGCGTCTGGGCGATCGGCAGCCAGAGCGTCGCCGTGGTGCCCTGCCCCACCTTGCTCTCCAGTGCCAGCATGCCGCCCAGCT
>JAYSFH010000464.1:1038-3702 GCA_041913405.1 Dongia sp.
CACGGCGAGGCCGTGCACCATCGAGAGGCCGAGCCCGGTGCCCTTGCCGGTCGGCTTGGTGGAGAAGAAGGGCTCGATCGCCTTCTTCATCGTCGCGTCGTCCATGCCGCTGCCGTCATCGGTGAGGCTAAGGCGGAGATATTCCGGATCCTTCAGGCCCCTGCCCGGCGGCGGCGGCGCTTTGTCGATGCCGATGCAGATGACGCCGCCGGCCTGCATCGCGTCGCGGGCATTGATCGCGAGGTTGAGGATGGCGAGTTCGATCTGGTTGGCATCGACCTGCGCCGGCGGCAGGCCCTCCGGCAATTCGAAGCGGAGCTCGATCTGCGGGCCGAGGGTGCGGTCGAGCAGGTCCTGCATGCCGGCGACCAGTGCCACGAGGTCGGCCGAAGTCGTCTTCAGTTCCTGCTGCCTTGCGAAGGTCAGCATGCGCTGGGTGAGCGCGGCACCCCGCCGCGCCCCTTCGAGCGCGCCGGCGATGAGGTGCTGGGCGCGGTCATCTTCGCGGAAGCGCTTCTTCAACAGCTGCAGATTGCCCATTATGGCCATCAGCAGGTTGTTGAAGTCATGCGCAACGCCGCCGGTCAGCTGGCCGATCGATTCCATCTTCTGCGATTGCAGCAGCTGCTCCTGCGCCCGCTCGCGGGCGGCGACCTCGGTCAAAAGCTCCGCGGTGCGCTCGGCGACGCGCTGCTCCAGATGCGAGGTCAAGTTCGAAAGCGCCCCGCGCTCGGCGGCGAGCTCTTTCAGCAGACGCTCGCGCTCGATCTCGGCCAGCTTGCGCTCCGTGATGTCGGAGGAGACGCCGACCAGCTGGCTGACGCTGCCGTCGCGGCCGCGGATCGCCCGCGCGCGCAGGTCCACCCAGTGCTCGCTGCCGTCGGGCCAGTGCAGGCGGTATTCGACGGCGTAGTCGTTGCCGGTCTTAACCGACTGGTCGAATACTTCCTGCACCCGGGCGCGGTCGTCCGGGTGAATCGAATCCTGGAGGTCGGCATAGAGGAAACCGTCCTCCGCACCGCGCCCGAACTGCGCCTTGCAGCTTTCGGAGCAGCGCAGGTTCATCGACGGCAGGTCGAGGGTCCAGGCGCCGAGGCGGCCGGCTTTGAGGGCGGTGTGCAGGCGCTCCTCGCCTTCGCGGAGCTCCTTCTGCCGCGCCCGCGCCTCATACTGCCGGCGGCGACCGCGCAAGGCCGTCCGCACGGCGCCGACCAGGCTGGTCGGATGCAGCGGGCGCTCGAGAAAGGTGACGTTGCCGAGCACAGCCGCGAGCTTGCTTTCGGCGGGACTCTCCTCCGAGCCGATGCCGCGCGGCGAGAGCAGGATGATGGAAATGTCCGACCAGGAGGGCTGCGCCTTCAGGAAATCGCCGAGCGGGCCGAGATCGACGCGGTGCAAGGCCTGATCGGTGATGATCGCGCAGCCTGCGCCCGCCTGCAGCTCGCGGGCGAGACTGGGAACGTCGGCGCAAGCAAGCGATTCGAAGCCTGCCTCAGCGAGAATCTTCGCGGCCAGCGCCGCATCGCGGCCGAGCGGCGCCAGGATCAGCGCTCGCTCCGAGCGGGTGCCACTTCGACTCAACTGCGCTCACCGATCAGCGGATCCTTCTCGCCGACATAGGTCGGCACGCCTCGCAAGACGCCCTGGAAGGCGCTCAGCGGTTCACCGACGGTGAGGCCACGACTGCTGATCTCGTATTCCCGGATGCTGGTCTCATGGGCGCCGGAGCGCTTCTTGATCACCGAGAGCGCGCGCCGGACCTTGCCCTGGGTCTCGAAGTAGCGGAGCAGGATCACGGTGTCGGCGAGATAGGTTACGTCGACCGGCGAGCTCATTTCGCCGGTGATGCCCCTCTGCGCCACCGTCATGAAGGTCGCGGCACCGGTGCGGTTCAGGTACTGCAGCAGTTCGTGGATGTGGAGGATCAGAGAATGCTCCTCCGGCATCGCCGCCTGGTAGCCGTTGAGGCTGTCGATCACCACGGTCTTGATGCCCTTGCCGTCGACGGTGGCGCGGACCCGATGGGCGAACTCGCCCGGCGACAGTTCCGCGGCATCGACCTGCTCGACGCTGAGCTTGCCGTCCTTCTGCAAGGCGGCAAGGTCGATGCCCAGCGCCTTCATCCGGTCGAACAGCAGGCCCAGCTCCTCGTCGAAGACGAACAGCGCGGCCTTTTCGCCGCGTTTGATAGCGGCAATGGCGAAAGTGATGGCGATCAGCGACTTGCCGGTGCCGGCCGGACCCATGATCAAGGTGCTCGAACCAGACTCGATGCCGCCGCCGAGCAACGCATTGAAGGCCGGATAGTCGGTCGGGATCTGCTTGCGTGCCTGGCTGCTGCGGGCTTCGCCCGCGACCAGGCGGGGAAATACGCGCAAGCCTCCGGTCACGATCAAGAAGTCGTGAAAGCCGCCACGATATTTCTGGCCGCGGTATTTCATCACGCGCAGGCGGCGGCGCTCGGCGCCGTAATTGGGCGCCAGCTCTTCCAGGCGGATGACGCCGTGGGCAATGCTGTGGACCGTCTTGTCCTCGATGTCGGAGGTGAGATCGTCCAGCAGCAGAACTGTGGCATCGTGCCGTGCGAAGAACTGCTTGATCGAGAGGATCTGCCGGCGATAGCGCAGCGAGCCCTGCGCCAGCAACCGGATCTCGGAAAGCGAG
>JAYSFH010000465.1:0-3694 GCA_041913405.1 Dongia sp.
ATTACTTCCGGATCGGCGGTGGTGGCGTGGGCTCGCGGCTGTACCAGCTCGCGGGGGCGATTGCCGGCGCCATCACCAACCCGCCCGGCGCCGCCAAATGCGATGACAAGGCACCCTGCGGCGTGCCCGGCCTGGTCGGCCTGGCGCAGACCACCGCGGGCTCGGTCGAGAACCTGCAGAGCCTGCACGAGGGTGCCATCGAATCCGCGGTCGCCCAGGCCGATATCGCGGCCGAAGCCATGGCGGGCGAGGAGCCGTTCAAAGGCGCCGCGCCGGAAGCCGAGCTTCGGGCGCTGGCCCGGATCGGCGCGGCCCAGGTCCAGGTGCTGGTGGCCGGCGCCTCGAAGGCAAAATCGATTTCCGACCTCAAGGGCAAGACCATCGGCTTCGGGCCGAAGCTCCGGGATTCCGCGGTCACCGGCGCCATGGTGCTGGCGGCCTATGGGATCACGGCGAAGCGCGCCAAGTTCACCTACGACGAGATGCAGCCGACCATCGCCGCCCTGGTCGATGGCGAGATCGACGCGATGATCGTCGCCGACGGCGCGCCCAATCCCGATATCGCAGCGTTGCGCTACAGCGCCGATGCACGGCTGCTCCCGGTGGACGGAGAGCCGATGGCGAAGCTCGTCGCCGGCAAGAGCTTCCTGAAGACGGTGACCCTGCCGGCCGAGACCTACAAGGGCCTGCCGCCGATCACGACCATCGAAGTGCCGATCCTCTGGACGGTATCGAACATGCTCGATCCGAACCTCGCCTACGACCTCGCCAAAGCGCTGGCCAGCCAGACCCTCGCCGCCAGCGGCAAGAATCCAATCGACTTCACGCTGGCGGATGCGACCGGACCCTTGGTCCTGCATCCCGGCGCCAAGCGCTTCTACGACGAGCATCGCGCCGGCAACGCGGCCTCCACCAACTAGGCCGCTTCGATCCTGATCACGTAGACGCCGTCGCGTTCGCTGCTCTCGACCAGCTTGTGGCCCGTCGTCTCGCAGAAATGCACGAAGTCCTTCGGCGCACCGGGATCGGTGGCTTCGATCTCGATCTGCTCGCCGGGCGCCATCTCCTTCAGCAGGCGGCGGGCCTTCAGGACCGGCAGCGGGCATTTCATGCCTTTGGCGTCGAACTGGCGCATCTCCCTCATCCGGCCGCTTGGGCCGCCTTTCGATCTGCCTTGGCGCTGCCCCAGGCCTCGACCAGGCTGGCCGAGAGGATGAGCGCGCCGCCGACGATCTTGTTCATGCCGAGCTCCTCGCCGGCGAGCCATGCGGCGGAACCGACACCGACCAGGACTTCCAGCATCAATATCATGCTGGCGCGGGCCGGCGACATGCGGCTGGCGCCCCAGAGGCTAAAGCCCATCGCCGGCACCACCCAGAAGGCGGCGGCCGCGAGGATCCAGCCCATGGAGGCGCCGAGGCCTTCGACCGTGGGCACCGGATCGGCCCAGCCGAGCATCACGACGAGCAGGCCGGCGGTGAGGGCCGCGAAGACGAATTGCAGGAAGGTCTTCTCGATCATGGACGCACTCTTCGCCAGATTGGTGGCGACCAGACCCACGGCCCAGCAGACGCCGGCCAGGAAGCCCATCCACTCGGCGGCGTTGGACGGGAACGGCCATCGACCGGCGAGGCCCTGTAGCGCGACCAGGCCCAGCAGGCCGAGACCGATCCCGGCCCAGCGGAAACCGGCGATCGGCGTGCCGATGACGATCCGTTCGAGCACGGTCGCCCAGACCGGGTTGAGATAGAACAGCAAGATCACCATGCCGATCTCGCCGAACACCATCGAGACGGCAAAGAGCCCGTTGCAGGCGCCCACCGCCACGGCGGCGACCAGCAGCGGCAGGCCACCGGCAATCACCTGGCGGTGGCGCAGCAGGATCATCGGCAGCACCAGCAGCGCCGGCAGCAGATAGATCAGCAGCCCGCTCCATTCCTGCGGCACGCCGGGGCCGTCGATCTCGCGCAGGGGAATCCAGGTCGTGCCCCAGAACAACGCGGAAGCCGCGACGGCGAGGCTCGGAAGGAGGACGCTCTGACCCTGTGCGCTCATAAACTCACGCGAGTTGTGGGTATCCGGCAGCGATCGCCGCCTGTTCCAGGGCGGATATCACGTCATATGCCGAGCGCGGCAGGATTTCGCAACCGTCGAGCCGCAAGGCGGCCCGGATCTCGGCCAGGGCCGGATCGGCAAAGGCCGCGGCGAGGCCGGCCTGCAGGCGCCGGATCTCGGCCGCCGACGTCGTCGCCGCAGTGACGTAGGGAAGGCCCGGCGCGGCGGCGCTGGCCTGGAGCACGCGGATGCCCTGCACCTCCTCAGGCGCCAGGCGCGCGATCAGCGCGAAGGTGACGCAGTCGAGGGCGGCGACATCCGCCCTGCCCGCCTTCACCATGGCGAGCGAGTTCCGGTGCGCGCCACTTTCGATCAAGCCGCCGAAAAACGGCTGCCCCTGCGCGATCGGCGCGATCAACGCGCGCAGTGTGTTGTAGCCTGATTGCGAGCCGTCATCGTTATAGGCGACGCGATACCCGCGGAGATCGGCCGGCGTCTTCGCCGGATCGTCCGCCCGCACCACGATCCAGCTCACGTAGGAGGCGCCGGCGCAGCCGGGCACCGCATAGCGTGGCGTCGCCAACAGCTGCACATGGTCCTTGAGCTTGTGGGTCAGCGGGAAGCCGCAGGTCTGGGCGAAGATCAGCCCCGGCGCCTTCAGGCGATCGACCGGGTCGCCGCTGCGATTGAGGGCGTCAGGGACGTCGCGGAAGCCTTGCGCGGCGAAATGGCGGCCGAGGCCGCGCCACCAAGCATCGGTGGCCGCCGCCAGTTCGGGCAGGTCGTACATGCCGAGGGATGCGTACATGGTGCTCAGAACGTAACCGGGTTGCCGGCCATGGTTCCCGCATCCTGCGGCACACCGTCGGCGATTTCATAGTAGTCGCTCTTGTCGCCCGCGAAGATATGCCGGACGGTCTGCAATCCAGTCGGCGCGTCGAGCGATCCCGCCGCGATCGAAATGGTCTCGCGGCCTTCTGGCCGCCAGAACAGGCTGGAGCCGCACTTCCCGCAGAAACCGCGATGCGCCGAATCGGAAGAGCGGTACCAGGCGATGTCGCCCTCGCCTGCGATCGTCAACTCGGCCTTGCGGGCGGCGCTGTAACCCGGTGCGTGCCCGTGGACCCGGCGGCACTGCCCGCAATGGCAAAAGACCACGTCGCGCATGTTGCCGCGGACCCGGTAATGGACGGCCCCGCATTCGCAGCGGCCGCTGTGCTCGGTCTTGCGCGGTCCGGCTTGGGGCGGCGTCTCCTCGCCGATCGGCGAGGCGCCGCCGGCAGAAGATTCGGCGTAGCGCGGCACGCCATCGTGGCCGATCTCGTAGTAGTCGCCCTGGTGCCGCGTCCAGATATGCTTGGCAAGCTTGAGACCGGTGGGCGCATCGAGGCTGCCCATGGTTATGTCGAGCGCCTTGCCGCCGACTTCGCGCCAGAACAGCTTCGAGCCGCAGCGCTTGCAGAAGCCGCGCTCGGCGTCGTGCGAGGAGCGATACCAGCCGAGATTCTCTTCGCCGCGGAGCCGGCAGGCCGAGACCGGCGCGCTGGTATAGGTGCCCGGCGCGCCGCTGTGCCGACGACACATGCCGCAATGACAGGCCGTCGGCGCCGACAGCGGCCCCTCGATCTCGAACGAGATT
>JAYSFH010000466.1:0-3673 GCA_041913405.1 Dongia sp.
CTCCGACATGATCCGCAACCAGATGCTCGGGCCGATCGGCAACGAGCGCTATTGCGGCTACGCCTCCGACATCCACCATGCGGGATCCCACCTGCTCGAAATCGTCAACGACGTGCTCGACCTGGCCCGGGTCGAAAGCGGCCGCCTCGACCTTGCCGAAGGCGTCGTCGACCTGAAGACGCTGGCCGAGGAATGCGTCCGCTTCGCCCAGCCCGGCGCGCCCCGGGTGAGCGTGCGCACCTTGCTGCCGCAGGGCGAGTTGACGGTGCGCGCCGATGCGCGCGCCCTGCGCCAGGTGCTGCTGAACCTGCTCTCGAATGCGGTCAAGTTCACCCCGGCGGGCGGCGAAGTCGAAGTGATCAGCGGCATCGCCGCCGACGGCAGCGTCGAGATCGTGGTCCGCGACACCGGCATCGGCATTTCCGAGAGCGACCTGCCGCATGTGACCGAGGCCTTCATGCAGGTCGAGCCCACCTATGCACGCACGCACCAGGGTTCCGGGCTGGGACTGGCGATCAGCAAGGCGCTGGTCGAAATGCATGGTGGAACCCTGTCGATCGCCAGCAAGCTCGGCAAAGGCACCACCGTGACCGTGAAGCTGCCGCGCGAGCGGCTGCGGGTGCCGACCCTCGCCGCCCTGGCCTGAGCCGCGATCCACTCGTCAAGCCGCGCCGCATCCGGCAAGATCGCGCGATGAGAATCCTGTTCTTCGCAGCACTTCTGCTCGCTTCGGGCACCGCCGACGCGGACTCGATCCGCCGGCCCGTCGCGGGCGCGGGTTTTGCCATCAGCCTGTCCGAGCCGCAGCTCGAACCGCGGCCCGGCGTCGGCGTCTACGAGATCGACCTGTTCGACACCGAGCCGGCCACCATCGACGCGCTGCACGCCGCCGGCGGCTATGTCATCTGCTATTTCAGCGCCGGCTCGCTGGAAGACTGGCGGCCCGATGTCGCGCAATTCCCGCCGGCGGTGATCGGTCGAGACTACGCGGGCTGGCCCGGCGAGCGCTGGCTGGATGTCCGCCGGCGCGACGTCCTGGCGCCGATCCTGGAGGCGCGCCTCGATCTAGCCGTCGCGAAGTCCTGCGACGCGGTCGATCCGGACAACGTCGATGGCTTCGCCAACCCGACCGGCTTTGACATTTCCAGGGACGACCAGCGCGACTTCAATCTCTGGCTCGCCGAAGCCGCCCATGCGCGCGGGGTTGCCATCGGCCTGAAGAACGCCGCCGAGCTGGTCGCAGAACTCGTCGGCCGCTTCGACTTCGCGGTCATCGAGAATTGCGCCGCCGAGCGCGGCTGCGACGCCTACAACGCCTTCGCCGACTTGAAGAAGGCAGTGTTCCAGATCGAGTATCGCGACGAGACCAGAGACTGGGACGCGGTCTGCCGCGAGGCCGCGCGGCGGGGCTTTACCGCCATACTGGCCGGGTTGTCGCTCGACGGAACCGCGCAGGCCTGTCCGCGCCGCTGACCACGCCTATTTCCAGACGTTGGCTTCCTTGGCGAAGTTGCCGCGCTTGGCGCGGACCACGCAGAAGCGCTGGCCGGTCGGCGCTTCCATCACCACCCAGGTCTCGATCTTCTTCAGGCGCTTGGCGCCGAGCTTCTCCAGCCGGGCCACTTCCGCCTCGATGTCGTCGCTCTCGATGTCGAGATGGACCCGGCTCTCATGGCTGACCTTCTGCACCTCGATATGGAGGCCGTTCGGGTCGTTCTTCTCGAAATGGACGTAGCTGGTCTGCGCCGGTGTGTCCGCCGGATTGCGCTTGAAACCCAGGGCCGCTGCCCAGAAGTCCGCCGCGGCATCCAGGTCGTCGGTCTTGCAGTCGATGATGAAACCGGCGAGCTGGCTCTTGTGCATGCTGCACCTCCCGGGGGTTATTCCCAGACGTTGGCTTCCTGGAGGAAGTTCTCGCGGAAAGCCGGGACGATGCAGAAGCGCTGTCCGGTCGGCGCTTCCATGACGACCCAGTCCCGTACCGCCTTAATGCGCTTGGCGCCGAGCCGTTCCAGGCGCGCGCATTCGGCTTCGATGTTGTCGGTCTCGATGTCGATATGGATGCGGCTCGCATGTTCGACCGCCTGGACCTCGATGTTGAGGCCGTTATGCGGACGTTCGTAGCCGGCATAGCCCGGCTGGCCCGGCTCGCTGCCGGGACCCGGGGACAAACCGAGCGCGGCGCCCCAGAATTGGGACGCCGCTTCGATATCGTCGGTCTGGCAATCGATGATGAAGCCGCCGAGCTGGCTCCGATGCATGAGGGGCTCCCGATCAGTCGAGCGCCTTCACGATCTCCTCGCACATCTTCTTCGCATCGCCGAACAGCATCATGGTGTTGTCGCGGAAGAAGAGTTCGTTATCGACGCCGGCATAACCCGAAGCCATCGACCGCTTGATGAACAGCACGGTCTTCGCCGCCTCGACGTCGAGGATCGGCATGCCGAAGATCGGACTCTTCGGATCGGTCTTTGCCGCCGGGTTGGTCACGTCGTTGGCGCCGATCACGAAGGCGACATCGGCCTGCGGGAACTCGCGGTTGATGTCCTCGAGCTCGAACACCTCGTCGTAGGGCACGTTGGCTTCCGCCAGCAGCACGTTCATGTGCCCCGGCATGCGGCCCGCGACCGGGTGGATCGCGTAGGAGATCTTGGCCCCCTCCTTCTTCAGGAGGTCCGCCATCTCGCGCAAGGCATGCTGCGCCTGGGCGACCGCCATGCCGTAGCCCGGGACGATGATCACATGGCTCGCGTTCTTCATGATGAAGGCCGCATCCTCAGCGCTGCCCGACTTCACCGGACGGTCGGCACCCTTGCCGCCGGCCGCGGCCGCGCCGCCGCTGTCGGTGCCGAAGCCGCCCAGAATCACGTTGAAGATCGAGCGGTTCATGCCCTTGCACATGATGTAGGAGAGGATCGCGCCCGACGAGCCGACCAGAGCGCCGGTCACGATCAGCAAGGGGTTGGAGAGAGTGAAGCCGATACCGCAGGCCGCCCAGCCGGAATAGCTGTTCAGCATCGAGACGACCACCGGCATGTCGGCGCCGCCGATCGGCAGGATCAGCAGGAAGCCGACGATCAGCGAGACGACCACCAGGCCCCAGAACAGCTGCGGTGATTGCTGCAGGATCATCAGCACGATCAGCACGACGATCGCGATGCCGAGGCCGGCATTGAGCATGTGCTGGCCCTTGAAGACCAGCGGCGAACCGGAGACCAGGCCCTGCAGCTTGGCGAAGGCGACGATCGAGCCGGTGAAGGTCACCGCGCCGACCGCGACGCCGAGGCTCATCTCGATGAGGCTGCCGGCATGGATGGCACCGACCTCGCCGATGCCGAAGGCCTGCGGGTCGTAGAAAGCGGCACCCGCCACCGCGACCGCGGCGAGACCGACCAGGCTGTGGAAGGCGGCGACCAGCTGCGGCAAGGCCGTCATCTGGATGCGCTGGGCGATCACGATGCCGACGCCGCCACCGATCGCGAGCGCGACCAGGATCGAGAGGTAGGAATGAACGCTCGGCAGCAGGAGCGTGGTGACGATCGCGATGATCATGCCGCCGATGCCGTAGCGGAGACCGCCACGCGACGTCTCCGGGCTGGACAGCCCGCGCAACGACATGATGAAGCAGATCGAGGCGATCAGATAAAGGAAAGCGGCGAGATTCTGGCTCACG
>JAYSFH010000467.1:0-3661 GCA_041913405.1 Dongia sp.
TGATCAGCGTGTTCTTCGCCGCGTTGTGGAATTCCTCGTTGAAGAAGGCCTTTTCGTACCACTTGGTGCTGACGCCGGAGAAGACCGCCACCAGGTCGTTGGCGTTGATCGAGAACACCACCAGGATCAGGATCGGGAAATAGAGCACGATCAGGCAGATCACCGCGATCGTGTGGAAACCGAACTGGGTGCGGAGATCGACGCCCTTCGCGGCATTAGCCATGCTTCACCTTGCCGCTGGTCGCGCGCACATAGAAGAACAGGGCCACCAGCACCGCCGACATCAGGATCAAGGCCTGCGCGGCGCCCAGCGGCCAGTTGCGCCCGGAGCCGAACTGCTGGGCGATCAGGTCGCCGATCATCAGATGCTTCCCGCCGCCCAGGATCAGCGGCGTCACATAGGCGCCCAGCGCCGGGATGAATACCAGCAGGCAGCCGGCGATGATGCCGGGCCGCGCCAGGGGGATGATGATGCGGAACAAGACTTTCGGGCGCGAGGCGTAGAGATCGTAGCCGGCCTCGACCAGGCGGAAGTCCAGCTTCTCCAGGCTGGCATAGAGCGGCAGCACCATGAAGGGCAGGAAGGAATAGAACAGGCCGAGCACGATCGCGAAGTCGGTGTAGAGCAGGGTGATCGGCTGCTCTATGACGCCGAGGCCGATCAGCAGGTTGTTGAGCAGGCCTTCGTCGCGAATGATGAACATGATCGCCAGCGTGCGCACCAGCAGGTTCGACCAGAAGGGAATGGTGATCAGCAGCACCCACCAGTTGCGCTGCTTGGGCGGCCGGGTCGCCATGAAATAGGCGGTCGGGAAGCCGAGCAGCAGGCAGATCGCCGTGGTGCCGACCGCGAAGATGAACGACCTGAGATAGATCTCCAGGAAGTCCGGCGAGAAGACGAGTTCCTCGGTGAAGATGTCGGCCTGGAACAGGAACGAGACATAGGCCTCGACCGAGGGCGACCAGACCACGCCGCCATAGGGCGCGGCTTTGAGGAAGGAATAGAGGATGATGATGATCAGCGGCAGGACGCCGAAGATGCCGATCGTGACCAGCGCCGGCGCGGTCAGCAGCCAGCGCCGCAGGCTGGCCTTCTCCTCGATCCGCTGCTGGGCCGCTTGAGCGGCGGAAAGTGCTGTGGCCGGAGGGGTGGTGGCCGGAGGGGTGGCGGGTGCGGCTGCCTCGGTGCTCGCCATTATGGCTTAGTCCTTCAGCACCTGCATCGCCTCGGGGGCGATGCGCAGCCCGACCGGATCGCCTTGCTTCAGGACTTCCTGGAAGCCGCGGCGGTTCTGCACACGGACCGTGACTTCGCCGCCGGTGTCGAGATCGATGTGGAAATGCGTGTCGGTGCCGAAATAGACGATGTTCTCGACCTTGCCGGCGAGCTGGCAGTCCGCCCCGGGCTTCACCAGGTCGATGCGCTCCGGCCGGATCGCCAAGGTCACCTTCCCGCCGACCGCGGCGCCCGGATCGAGCTCATGCGCCATGTCGAGGCCCGAGGGCAGCCGGATCTGGCCCTTGTTGCCGATCCGCTGCATCACTTCGGCTTCGATGAAGTTGGTCTCGCCGATGAAGTCGGCGACGAAACGCTCGACCGGATGCTCGTAGATCTCGTTGGCCGTGCCGATCTGCAGGATCTTGCCGCCCGACATGACCGCGATCCGGTCCGACATGGTCAGGGCTTCTTCCTGGTCGTGGGTCACGAAGATGAAGGTGATGCCGGTCTCGTGCTGCAGCCGCTTCAGCTCGATCTGCATTTCCTTGCGCAGCTTCAAGTCCAGCGCCGACAAGGGCTCATCAAGCAGCAACACTTTCGGGTGGGGCGCCAGCGCGCGGGCGAGCGCCACGCGCTGCTGCTGGCCGCCGGAGAGCTGATGCACCTTGCGGTTCCGCATCGCCTCCATCTTCACCAGCTTCAGCATCTGGTCGACCGTGCCGTCGCGCTCGGCGCGCTTGCGGCCCAGCATCTTCAGGCCGAAATCGATGTTCTGGGCGACCGTCAGGTGCGGAAACAGCGCGTATGACTGGAAGACGGTGTTCACCATCCGCTTATAGGGCGGGAGGTGGGCCACTTCCTGGCCTTCGAGCAGGATGCTGCCGGCGGTCGGCAGCTCGAAGCCCGCGATCAGGCGGAGCAGGGTGGTCTTGCCGCAGCCGGAGGGGCCGAGAAGGGTGAAAAATTCATTCTGTCGAATCGTGACAGAAACGTTGTCCAACGCGACCACCGCGTCAGGACCCGCGCCAAATGTCTTGGTGACATTCTTGGCTTCGACCGCGGGTAATCCGGTCAAAATTCACCTATCCTTGACCGCATCTTGCGATGCAGCACCGCCCTGTTTGTTGAGATTTTTATTGTTCTTTTCACTCTAGGGCAACTTCGTTTCAGGTCAATCCACAAACTGAGTCATTAATGACCCCGCAGGGCAGCATGAGGGGCATGCAGAGCCGTTGATGGCATCTCCGGGTGGCCGGGAATAAGGTGACCTCGATCAGGCCCAGATCAAACCTGGGCCGGCGTTCTTTCCCACCCGTCTTTCTCAGCGAGACCACATTGGTTCAAACCGCGACCACGACCAGGCCCTCCCGGATTGGTGAGGGGCAGGGCGCCGGCGGTCCGGCGGGCGCTGCCCTCTGGGGGATCGTCTTCGCCAATTGCGCGGTCTTCACCTTCACGGTGATGGATGCCGTCATCAAGTCGGTGGCGCAGACATTTCCAACCGGGGAGATCATCTTCTTCCGCAATCTGTTCGGCTTCATCCCGCTCCTGGCCTTCGCCTGGTGGCGCCATGGCGGTGTCCCGCTCAGGACCAGTCGGCCCTGGGGCCATGTGATGCGCGGCGTGTTCGGCGTCGCCTCGATGTTCTGCTTCTTCCTGAGCTACAAGTTGATGCCGCTCTCCGACGCCATCGCGCTCGGCCTGTCCGGCCCGATCTTCATCACCGTGCTCTCGGTGCCGATCCTCGGCGAGCATGTCGGCTGGCGGCGCTGGAGCGCGGTCATCGTCGGCTTCATCGGCGTGCTGGTGATGACCCGACCGGGCTCGGCCTTGTTCGACATCAATGCGCTGGTGCCGCTGGCCGCGGCGGTTCTCTACGCAGTGGCGATGATCTCGATCAGGAAGCTGGGCGCGACCGAGCCTTCGACCACCATCGTCTTCCATTTCACGGCTTTCGCAACGCTGGCTTCCCTGCTGACGATTCCCTGGGGCGAGATCGATCCCGCGCAGGCCTGGGTCATGCCATCGAGCTTCCGGCTCTGGGCCGTGCTGATCCTGATCGGCGGCCTCGGCGGCATTGCCCAGATCGTCATGACCATGGCCTATCAGCGCGCCCGCGCGGCGACCGTCGCCTCGTTCGACTATACGGCGTTGATCTACGGCTTCCTGCTGGGCTGGGTCTTCTTCGAGGAAGTGCCGGACGCCTTCCTGATCGTCGGCGGCCTGATTGTGGTCGCGGCCGGCACCTACATCATCCACCGCGAAACCGTGGTCGCCCGCCAGCAGCACCGCGAACCCCCGGTCCCGCCGCTGCCGACCAACGAGTGACGAATGGACCTCTTCCCTTCGTCGTGGTCCGCGGAGGCGGACCATCCCCGAGTTTCGGTGCGGCGGCTGGAGCGCCACCTGAATACGCCGTGCAGGGGCTACAAGCTCGTCATG
>JAYSFH010000468.1:0-1746 GCA_041913405.1 Dongia sp.
TTTCCACGCTGAAGAGACCGGCGACGGTCCGATCGCCTTCGTGATCCTGATCTGGGGCGCGATCGTCATGGGGCTGGCCTTCTGGGCCGAGTTCACCTTCGACCCGCCTTACTGGCTTTTCGTCGTCATCCTGATCCCGGTCACGCTGGGCGGCGGGGGCTTGCTGATGCGCCCCGCGAAATCGGTGCTGATGGCGCTGCAACTGCATCACCGCGCCGGCTCCGGGAACGGCAAAGACGACAACCGTTGAACGCCCGTCCGTTCTGACTATCTAGGCAGTACCATGCGTCTTCCCTTCCGCCCCACCTTCTGGCCGACGGTCTTCACCGTGCCGGCGATCCTGGTCATGATCGGTCTCTCGGTCTGGCAGGTGCAGCGCCTGCACTGGAAGGAAGACCTGATCGCCGAACGCGTCGCGCGCACCACCGCCGCGCCGGTCCCGCTGCCGCCGGCCGGCACCGATCTCGGCCCGCTCGAGTTCCGCCGCGTCGCCGTCACCGGCAGCTTCGACCACGCGCATGAGCTCTATCTCGCCGCCCGGTCGCAGAACGGCAACGTCGGTTACTGGATCATGACGCCGATGCAGCTGGAGTCCGGGGAAACCGTGCTGATCGAGCGCGGCTGGGTGCCGGAGAACCAGAAGCTGCCGGCGACCCGTCCCCAGGGCCAGCTTGCCGGCACCGTGACCCTCAACGGCTTCATCCGCCTGCCGCAGGTGAAGACCTATTTCCAGCCGGACAACGAGCCCGCCAAGAACGTCTGGTTCTACATCGATCCGGCGCAGATGGCGGCGGCGGCCGGCGTCGCCGTCCGCACCGATCTCTATATCGACGCCGAGAAGACCGACATTCCCGGCATCTATCCGCTCGGCGGCCAGACCCGGATCGAGCTCCCCAACGATCACCTGCAATATGCGGTGACCTGGGCGCTGCTGGCGCTTTCGCTGGCGGGCGTGTATGTCGTCTATCACCTGAAACTGGAACGCGAGCGAGGCAGTCGGTGAGCCAGAACACGGCCAAGGCGAACACAGTCGGGGCCTACGAGAAGCTGGAGCAGCGCTTCCGCCGCTGGTCGGCGCTCCGCGACGCCGCCGGCATGCTGCATTGGGACATGTCGGCGATGATGCCGGAAGGCGGCCATTCCGCCCGCGCCGAGCAGCTCGCGGCCCTGGGCGTGGTCTCGCACCAGCTCCTCACCGAGCCCAAGACCGGCGAGCTCCTCGCCGCCGCGGGCGAGGTGCGCGTGCGCGGGCGAGGCGGAGCGGGGCCTCGACAGCTGGCAGCGCGCCAACCTCAACGAGATGCGCCGGGTCCATGTCCACGCGACCGCGCTCAGTTCCGATCTCGTCGAGGCGATGAGCAAGGCCTCGACCGCCTGCGAGGCGGTCTGGCGCCAGGCGCGCCCGGCCGGCGACTTCGCCATGGTGCAGCCGCATCTGGAAGCGATCATCCGCCTGGTCCGCGAGGCGGCGCAGGCAAAGGCCGAAAAGCTCGGCCTCTCGCCCTATGAAGCGCTGATGGACGAATACGAGCCCGGCAGCCGCACCGCCGACATCGACGCGGTGTTCAGCGACTATGCCGCCTTCCTGCCCGAGTTCCTGGGCACCGTGCTCGAGCGCCAGGCCAAGGCGCCGGCGCCGATCGAGCCCAAAGGCCCGTTCCCGGTCGCGGCGCAGAAGGCGCTGGGCGAGCGGGTGATGAAGACCATCGGCTTCGACTTCGACCACGGAAGGCTCGACACCAGCCT
>JAYSFH010000468.1:1756-3651 GCA_041913405.1 Dongia sp.
TGCGGCGGCGTGCCGGACGACGTGCGCATCACCACGCGCTATTCCGAGGAGCAGGTGACCTCCGCGCTGATGGGCATCATCCACGAGACCGGTCACGCGATGTACGAGCGCGGCCTGCCCGCGCAGTGGCGCCTACAGCCGGTCGGCCAGTCGCGCGGCATGGCCTTGCATGAAAGCCAGTCGCTGCTGGTGGAGATGCAGGCCTCGCGCAGCCTCGACTTCTGCACCTTCCTCTCGCCGCTGCTGAACGAGGCCTTCCCCGGCAACGAGGCCGCTTTCGCGCCGGAGAACCTGCAGCGGCTCTACAGCCGGGTCGAGCGCGGCTTCATCCGCGTCGATGCTGACGAGGTCACCTATCCGGCCCATGTCATCCTGCGCTACCGCCTGGAACAGGCGCTGGTGAAGGGCGATCTCCAGGTCGCCGACATTCCCGGCGCCTGGAACGAGGGCATGCAGTCCTTGCTCGGGATCAAGCCGCCCAGCGACCGCGAAGGCTGCCTGCAGGACATTCATTGGTTTGACGGCGCGGTCGGCTACTTTCCTTGCTACAGCCTCGGCGCGATGACTGCGGCGCAGCTCTATGCCGCCGCCTGCGGGTCGAACCCAGACATCCCGGCCGCGATCGCGCGGGGCGATTTCGCGCCGCTGATGGCATGGCTCCGGCCCAACGTGCACGAACGTGCTTCCAGCATGACGACCCGGGAGATCGTGACCGCCGCGACCGGCCGGCCGCTCGACGTCGGGGTCTTCAAGGCGCATTTGCAGCGGCGCTATTTGCCCAACTGAACAATGGAATAGCCGCCGGTCACGGGCCGATCACGGCGAGAGTCGCAAGGTGAACCCATCGACGCCGAAGATTCGGTTGGAGGTGAGGGGATGGTCACAGACTCCGGCGATGGCACGCGAAGCGGCTTGCCGCGCGCGTCGGACGGCTGGCATGGTGGCGGTCGGGTCCGCAATTCCATGATGCCGAAGCTCGCCATCGACTTCCGTTCCGAGGAAAATCGCGTCCGGCTCTACTATGCCGCGGCGGTCTCGCTGTTCGGCGCGCTCGCCAGCCGCCTGGTGGCTTCGAGCCTCCTCCCTTGGAATGACGGCGGACTGGGTCTGTTCTGGTGCGGCGCCGTGGCGATGGCGCCGCTCATTCTCTACGGCTGGCGCGCGTTGCCGGCCGCCATCACCCTGGCCTTCGCGGTCGAGGCGATCTCCCGCGGCGGCGCCGAAGGCACCTTGATCGCGGCGACCGGCGACGTGGTCGAGGCGGTGCTGGCCTATGCCGCGATGGCGCGTTTCGCGCCCTTCGACCCCAGGTTCCGCACCCAGGACGACCTGCAGCGCTTCGTGCTGTTCGGCGTCGTACTCATCCCGGCGCTGTCCGGCATCGTCGGTACGCTGGTGGTGGCGCCACATACAGATATTCCCCCGCTGGCTCTCTGGTTCGGCTGGGCCACCGCGGATGCGACCGCGGTGCTGATGACGGTGCCAATGGCGCTCGTTTGGGTGACCCAGGCCCGGGTGCGCGGGCCGCGCTGGATGGAGATCGCCTCGCTGGCAGGGTCGGCCTGCTGGCTGCTCTTCATGGTCGGCTGGATGACGCCGGACCTGGCAGTCGGGGTCTCGACCCTGGCGGTGATCGGCCTGCCGCTCGCCTTCTGGGCCGCGATCTCCTATGGCCGCCGCGGCGCCAGCCTCTCGGCGCTGCTGCTCGCGGTGGCGCTGGTCGGCGCCGCCCGCTTCGGCGTGATGCCCTTTCCCCATTTCTCGCTCGACGGCGAGCGGATCGCATTGGCCGGCATGCTCGCCGCGGTGCTGATCTGCCTGCTCGTGTTGGCGCTCGCCCGAGGCGATGGGGACCCCCCACCCTACCAGAACCTGGGTTGACAAAAACGCCAAAC
>JAYSFH010000469.1:0-3645 GCA_041913405.1 Dongia sp.
AGCCCTGGCTCTCGCAACCCGCCACCGCCCTGCTCTGCGTCATGCTGGTGTCGGGCTGGAAGTTCGCCGGCTTCTACATGATCCTGTTCTTCGCCGCGCTCCGGCGGATCCCGCGCAGCCTCTACGAAGCAGCGACGCTGGAAGGCGCCGGGCCGATACGCCAGTTCTTCAGCATCACCCTGCCGCTCTTGAAGCAGAACGTCCTGATCTGCGTGCTGCTGGCGGTGACGGGCGGTTTCGCCGGCTTCGACCTCTTCTTCACCATGACCAACGGCCAGCCCTACAATTCGACCGAGGTGCCGGTCACCTGGATCGTGAAGATGGGCTTCGACAGCGACCAACTCGGCTACGGCATTGCCTTGACCGTGATCCTGACCGTGGTGGTCTCGCTGGTCTCGCTTCTCTATTTGCGTTTTGCCGAGCGGAGCCATGCGGTCGAATATTAGGACACCCCGCACATCGCAGGAATGGCTGCAATTCGCCATCGGGGCGGTCGTGGTCGCTGGGATGTGCTTTCCCGCGGTCTGGATGACCTATTCCGCGCTGAAGACCAACCGCGAGATCTTCCGCAAGCCCTATGCGCTGCCCGCGACCTGGCAATGGGAGAATCTCGGCAAGGCCTGGACCGACGGCGGGCTCGGCGGGCTCTATCTCAACAGCATCCTGGTGACCGTGGGTGCGGTGGCACTTTGCGCCTGTACCGCGACGCTGGCCGCCTATGCCTTCGCGCGGTTGGAGTTCCCCGGCCGCCGCGCGCTCTACCGCCTGTTCCTGATCGGCCTGCTGCTGCCGCCGCCGGCGGTCGCGATCGCGCTGTTCACCCAGCTCCGTGACATGGGGCTCCTGAACACGCTCTGGGCGCTGATCTTCGCCAACGCCGCCTGGGCGCTCTCGATCACGCTCTACCTGATGACCGGATACTTCAAGACCGTGAAGCGCGAGATGGAAGAGGCCGCACGGCTGGAGGGCGCGAATGCCTTCCAGGTTTTCTGGTCCGTCATCCTGCCGATGGTGAAGCCGGCGGTGATCACCACCGCGATCCTCAACACCATCAACATCTGGAACGAGCTGATGTTCGCGCTGCTGTTCATCAGCGACGACGCCAGCCGCACCCTGCCCGCCGGGATCGTGCGCTTCAGCGGATTCCATTCCACCAACTACGCCCTGGTCTTCGCCGCCCTCACCATCACCACGGTTCCGATCATGATCTTCTACTTCGTCAGCCAGCGGCATGTGATCCGCGGCCTCACCGCAGCGAGAGCCGATTGAGCATGATCAGCGGCGTCATCGAAGGCTTCTACGGCCGTCCCTGGACCGAGGTCCAGCGCATCGAGATGATGGACTGGATCAAGGCTGCGGGCATGACTCTCTATGTCTACGCCCCGAAGGACGACGTGAAGCTGCGCGCCCGCTGGCGCGAGCCCTATACCGATGCCGAGATGGCGGCTTTGGCCCGCCTGGTCGCGGCAGCAAAGCAACGCGGCCTCACCATGATGGCAGCGCTCGCTCCCTGCCTCGACATCACCTACAGCGACCCCGCCGATCTCGCGCAGCTGCTGCGGCGGCTCGACCAGTTCATCGCCCTCGGCCTCACCCATTTCGCGCTGCTCTATGACGACATCCCGAGCCAGCTCAAGCCCGAGGATGCGGCACAATTCCCTTCCTTTGCCTCGGCGCAGTGCCACATCGCCAATGCCGCCTGGGCCTATCTCTGCGCCAAGAACGGCACCCGCCTCTTCTTCTGCCCGACCGAGTATTGCGGCCGCATGGCCGGCGGCGATCCCGAGCGGTCCGCCTATCTCCAGACCCTCGGCGCCGAGCTCTGCGACAACATCGACATCTGCTGGACCGGGCCGGAAATCATCTCGCCGCAGATCACCGCGGCTTCGCTCCGCCACCTCACCAAGGTGCTGCGCCGCAAGCCGGTGATCTGGGAGAACTTCCACGCCAACGACTACGACATCCGCCGCACCCATGCCGGGCCGCTGGGCGGGCGGGAGTCCGCGATCCGCGACGAGATCGCAGGCTTCATCACCAATCCCAACAACGAACTCGAAGCCAACTTCGTGCCGGTGGCGACGACCGGCGCCTTCCTCAAGAGCGCGGCGTATGACGAGAACACGGCAACCGATGCCGCGGCGCGCGCCTGGCAGGATCGATTCCGCCTCGCCTACAGCCCGGATGGAGAAACGCTGAAGCTCGATGAAGTGGCGCTGCTGATCGACCTGCTCTATCAGCCGTTCCGGGCCGGCCCGCAATCCGCCGCGATCGTCGCGACCGCCCGCACGCTGCTGACCGAGGCCTGGCCCAACACCGAGGTCCGCGCCTGGCGCGAGGGACAAGCGCGGATCCGGGCTTATCATGAGCGGGTCGTGAGCCTGTTCGACCGCATGACCGAGCTCGAGAACCGCGATCTCTTCTACACCTTCCAGCCGCATCTATGGGAGGTGCGAGAGGAGCTGCACACCCTCACGCAATATCTCGACTGGCTGGCGAGCGGCCCGGCCGCGACCAGCGTCTTCCCGGAGGCGGGCCGGCTGCCGAACACCTATCGCCAGGGGCTCGCGGCCGAGCTGCAGGCCTTGCTGCCCCGAGACCGCGACGGCAATCTCAACCATGCCATCTGATCGGAACGCGTATCGCCTGCGCCCGGCCCGGCGCGCCGACCTGCCCGGCCTCTATGCGGTCTGTCTGAAGACCGGTGATTCCGGGAAGGACGGCACGAAGCTCCACGACGACCCGACCCTGCTCGGCAAATATTACGTCGGACCCTATGTGGTCCTGGAGCCGGACCTCGCCTTCACCCTCGAAGGTCCCGCGGGCCTGGTCGGCTACCTGCTGGGGACGCTGGACACGCCTGGCTTCAACGCGCGCTGCGAAGAGGAATGGCTGAAGCCTCTGCGCAACTCCGTGGGCGACCCGGGCAACGATCTCGCCAGCTGGCATGGCAGCGATTGGGTGCGGCGGTTGATCCACGTTCCGGACTTCATCTACCCGCCGGCGCTGCACGCCTTTCCCGCCCATGCCCATATCGACCTGCTGCCGGAAGCACGCGGCCATGGCTTTGGCCGGCGCATGATGAACTTCCTGATGGCGCGCATGGCGGCGCGTGGCGCCAAGGGCCTGCACCTTTCCGTGGCACCCAGCAATGCAGGCGGCCAGGCCTTCTACCACAAGCTCGGCTTCAACCATGTCGCGGCACCGGAGCTGCCGCGCCACACCTATTTCATGGCGCGGAGCCTCTCCGACATCGAGCCCAACGATTCGCTGGCCGGCATGGTGCTGCATGGCTGAGATCGTGTTCGAAAAGGTGGCGAAGGACTTCGGCAGCGGACCGGTGGTGCGGGATGTGTCGCTGACCATCGCGGAAGGCGAGTTCTGCGTCTTCGTCGGCCCCTCCGGCTGCGGCAAGTCCACCTTGCTCCGCATGGTCGCCGGGCTCGAAAGCATCACCGAAGGCGAGATCCGGATCGGCGGCCGGCGCGCCAACGACGTCCCGCCGGCCAAGCGCGGTGCCGCCCTGGTGTTCCAGACCTATGCGCTCTTTCCGCATATGACCGTCGCGGAGAATCTCGGCTTCGGACTCAAGGTCCGCGGCGCCGCAAGGGCCGAACGCGACGCCCAGGTGCTGGCGGTCGCCAGGGA
>JAYSFH010000470.1:0-3639 GCA_041913405.1 Dongia sp.
AAGCGGCTCTATCGCGGTCAGCAAGGTTACATCGCGCCGCTCGATATGGAGCGCGGCGAAGCACTCTCGCCGAAGACCAATCCTTTCTTTGACCACGCCGAGGTCCAGCTATTCCTCGCTCGCCGCGACGGCAAGGTGGTGGGCCGCATCTCGGCGCAGATCGACAAGCTGCACCTGGAAAAATACGGCGATCGGACCGGCCACTTCGGTTTTCTCGACGCGGAGAATGATCCGGCGATCTTCGCCGCCTTGATTCAGGCTGCGGAAGACTGGCTGCGCGCGAAGGGCATGACTCGTGCCGTCGGCCCCTTGAGCTTTTCCAACAACGAGGAAATCGGCGTGATGGTCGAGGGCTTCCAGTCCCTCCCCATGCTTCTGATGCCGTTCCAGCTGCCCTACAACGCGCCGCTGATCGAAGCGCAGGGCTATGCGAAGGCCAAGGACGTGGTCGCCTACCACCTGCGGAAAGACGACTACAAGCCGCTGGCTTCGAAGCGCATGCTGGATCGTGCCGCGGAGGAAGGCGGCGTGCGGGTGCGCAACATCGACATGAAGCGCTTCGCCGCCGAGATCGCGACCGTCATCGACATCTTCAACGACGCCTGGTCTGAGAACTGGGGCATGGTGCCGTTCACCGAGAAAGAGATGGCGGCGGCGGCCAAAGGATTGAAGCTGCTGATCGACCCCAAGATGGTGGTGATCGCCGAGCAGAATGGCGAGGCCGCCGGCATGATGGTCTGCCTGCCGAACCTCTTGGAAGCGGTGCGCGACCTCGACGGCAAGCTCTTTCCCTTCGGCATCGCGAAGCTGCTCTATCGGTTGAAGACCAACAAGGTCCGCTCGGGCCGCATTCCGCTGATGGGGATCCGGCGCAAGCACCACGGCACGGTGCTGGGTGCCACCCTGCTGCCGATGATGTTCGAGAAGCTGCGCGCGCGGTTCCTGGAACGCAACCTGGAGCAGCTGGAGATGAGCTGGATCCTCGAGGACAACACCGCGATGCGGCGCGTGCTCGAAGGCATCGGCGGCAAGGTCCATAAGACTTATCGGATCTACGAGAAGGCGCTCGCTTGAACGCCATCGACGCATTGATCCTCGCCGGCAGCCGCGGCCCGCATGATCCGGTGGCAGCCCTCGGCAAAGTCGCGCACAAGGCGCTGACGCCGATCGCCGGCCGCCCGATGCTGGCCTACGTGCTCGATACCGTGCGCGGCGTGCCCGAGGTCGATCGCATCCACATCTGCATCGATGCCGAGACCGATCTCCGCGCCGTGACCAACGGAACGCCGTTCATCCGCATCCCGCCCGCCAACAGCCCCGCCGCCAGCGTCGCCGCGGCCTTGCAGGCGATCGACGGCGAGCGACCGCTGCTGATCACCACGGCCGATCACCCGCTGCTCACCCCGGAGATCATCGCGCATTTCCTGAAGCACGCGCCGCAGGACGCCGATCTCTGCGTCGGCCTGGCCGAAGCCGAGACGATTACGAAGGCTTTCCCGGAAGGCCGGCGTACCTTCTATCGCCTGGCCGGACGCGGCTACAGCGGCTGCAATCTCTTCCTCGCCCGGCGACCCGGCGCGGTGCGCGTCGCCGAGTATTGGCGGCGCATGGAAGGCCATCGCAAGAATCCGCTGCGCCTGGTTCGCGAGATCGGGATCGGCGCATTGATCCGCTATGCGCTGGGGATGCTCAGCCTCGACGGCGCTTTCCAGCATGTGTCGAAACTGACCGCGGCAAAGATCGCACCGGTGATCCTGCCCTACGCCGAGGCTGCGACCGACGTCGACAAGCCATCCGACCACACGCTGGTGGAGAAGATTCTGCTGGCTAGAACGTCTCGACCAGCGCGTTGACGCGTTCGAAGTCGGTGGGGAAGTCGACCTCGCCCCAGCGCAGGCCTTCGATCGAACAGGTTTCGACCTGATGCCGCTCGGCGATCTGGCCGATCACCTTCAGATACCACCACTTCAGCCCCTCGGGCGTGTGCATCATCGCCTCGAGCGTGTCGGTGAAGAGCTTCGGCCCCTCGCCGCGGAAGTAGAGCATGCCGATCGATTCCGCGTTGGAGCGCTCCGGCGGCAGATGCTTGCCGATCTCGGTCAGGCGCGTGCCTTTGCGGTGCACCTTCATGTCGTCGGCGTCGTAGCCGTTCTCCTTCACATCGACCGTGACGGTGATCGGTGCGGCGGGGCTTGCGAGCAGGCGCTTCACGCATTCCGGCTCGATCACGGTGTCGCCATTCAGGATGATGAAGTCGCGATCCATCTCGGCCCGCGCCATCCAGCAGCTTGCGAGGTTGTCGGCGAGCTTGAAGAACGGATTATAGACCGTGCGGATCTTGAGCTTCGGCCCCACCAACTTGTCGAGCAGCGCGGCCACATCCGGCGCGTGATAGCCGGTCACGACCGCGATGTCGTCGACGCCGTTCCGGGTCAGCGCCCAGATCTGCCATTCGATCAGGGTTTTCGGCCCGAGCGGCAGCAGGCATTTCGGGCGGCCTTCGGTCAGCGGCAGGAGGCGCGAGCCCTGGCCCGCGCTCAAGATGACGGCTCTCATTTACTCACCAATTGGGGGCACCAAGATGGGAAAATCCCCGGAATCCGGCCGGAAATCGGCGTTTCGGGGCGCGAGAATGGTGGGGAAGCCCCCACCTGTCAACCCAGAAGGCCGCCCCGACCCTGGGACATTTCGCCTTGCCGATCAGTTGCTTACTTGGCCATGGCGCGGGCGCGGCCGGGGCGTGCCGCGGCCCGGCCGCGCTTCGCCGTGCTGCCGCGCGTCACGATTTCGAAGCCGAGATCGATCCGGGCCTGCTTCGGCCGCTTGCCGGAGCCACGAATGATCTCCAGCACGATCTCCGCTGCGATGCGCGCCATCTCGTAGCGCGGGATCGCAACCGAGCTCAGCGCCGGATACGCACTGGCACAGAAATCGAGATCGTTGAAGCCGATGATCGAAAGATCTTCCGGTACCTTGATGCCGCGACGCTGGCATTCGAACAGCGCGCCCAGGGCAAGATCGTCGTTGCAGCAGAACACCGCCTCAAGCCCCGGAACCTTGTCCAGCATCTCGTTGAACAACTCGGCACCGCGCTTCACCGAGGACTGCTGCAGGTTGGCGATCACCATGCCTTCGCTGTCGAGCCCGGCATCCGCCATCGCCTTCTGGTAACCCTCCATGCGGCGCCGCGCACGGAAATCTACGCGCGCCGCGATATGTGCCACCTTGCGGTGGCCGAGATCCAGAAGGAAGCGGGTCGCCGCGTAGCCGGCGCCGCGCTGCGACATCCCGATATTGATGTCGATCGGCTTCTCGGCGATCTCCATGGTCTGCACCACGGGGACGCCGCAGCCCTCGAGCAGCTTGCGGGCACGTTCGGTCTGGTCGATGCCGGCCACAATCATCGCTTCGGCATGGTGGCCGATCAGCGTCGCGATTGCCCGCTCCTCTTCGTCTTGGGAATAGCGGCTGTTCAGCACCAGGACCTGGAAACCCTTCGGCAGAAAGGCGTCGTGCAGCGCTTTCAGATACTCGACGAACACGCCGTTGGTCAGCGACGGCACCACGACGCCGATGATATGGGTTCGCGAGGAAGCGAGCGCGCTTGCGAGATAGTTTGGAACATATCCAAGCTCTCGC
>JAYSFH010000471.1:0-1098 GCA_041913405.1 Dongia sp.
AGCGGCTTCGAACTGCTTCCGGTCCCGGCTCGCGCGGGTCATATCGAGCAGCGCCGCCTCGGACGCCTCGGTGATCGGCACCGCTGCCGGCGGCTCGGGCGTCTCGGCAAGGGCGCGCGCAGCCAGCATCACGACCAGGCAGGCGGCCATCGCCGTCCGGATCGCGCCATGTCCTCCAGATCGCAGGTCGCCCGGTCCGATCGGTCACCCGTTCGCTTGGCAGTGAATCAGCCCCAGATCCCGGATTTTGCGGGCAGGGCACGGGTGGTTCCCATCTGGACCTTGGCCCTAGCTCGCTAAGGCTGTGCGGCGGCTGCATTTTTGCCCCAATCCTGGGCCATAGACAGGCCATCGGGCATTGCCTAAATTCGCCGCCAGCCCCGTCGTTTCGAAGCGATTCCTCAAGGATTCCCAACCACATGCGTTCGTCCCGTTTCTTCCTGCCGACTCTCCGGGAAAATCCCACCGAGGCGCAGATCGTCTCTCACCGGCTGATGCTGCGCGCCGGCCTGGTGCGGCAGACCGCGGCCGGGATCTACGCCTGGCTGCCGCTGGGCTTCAAAGTCCTGAAGAAGATCGAGCAGATCGTTCGCGAGGAGCAGGACGCGACCGGCTGCCAGGAAGTGCTGATGCCGACCATCCAGTCGGCCGACCTCTGGAAGGAATCCGGGCGCTACGAGGCCTACGGCAAAGAGATGCTGCGCATCACCGACCGCCATGAGCGCGAGATGCTCTACGGCCCGACCAACGAAGAGGTCATCACCGACATCTTCCGCAACGGTGCCAAGAGCTACCGCGACGTGCCGGCCTTGCTCTATCACATCCAGTGGAAATTCCGCGACGAGGTCCGCCCGCGTTTCGGCGTGATGCGCGGCCGCGAATTCCTGATGAAGGACGCTTATTCCTTCGATCTCGACAAGGCCGGGGCGAAGCGCGCCTACAACAAGATGTTCGTGGCTTATCTCCGCACTTTCGCCCGCATGGGCCTGAAGGCGATCCCGATGGCGGCCGATACCGGACCGATCGGCGGCGACCTCTCTCACGAGTTCATCATCCTGGCCGAGACCGGCGAGAGCGCGGTCTTCTGCGACAAGAGCT
>JAYSFH010000471.1:1108-2891 GCA_041913405.1 Dongia sp.
CCGAGCGTGACGTGCTTTCCATGGACATCGACTACGAGAGCGATCTCGAGCCGATCGTGAAGGCCTGGACCACCGACTACGCCGCGACCGACGAGAAGCACGACGCCAAGCGCTTCGAGACCCTGGCGGCCGACCGTCGCCTCGAGGCCCGCGGCATCGAGGTCGGCCACATCTTCTACTTCGGCACCAAGTATTCCGAGCCCTTGAAGGCCCAGGTGCAGGCCCAGGACGGGCAGAACGTGACCCTGCATATGGGTTCCTACGGCATCGGCGTCTCGCGTCTGGTCGGCGCGGTGATCGAGGCCAGCCACGACGACAAGGGCATCATTTGGCCGGAGAGCATCGCGCCGTTCAAGGTGGGCCTCATCAACCTGAAGGTCGCCGACGCCGCCTGCACCAAGCTCTGCGACGACCTCTATGCCAAGCTCAGCAGGGCCGGGGTCGAGGTGCTCTATGACGACCGCGACATCCGCGCCGGCGAGAAATTCGCCGAGATGGACCTGATCGGCCTGCCCTGGCAGGCGGTGATCGGCCCGCGGGGTGCTGCGGCCGGCAAGGTCGAGTTCGCCAACCGCAAGACCGGCGAGAAGACCGAGATCAGCGTTGACGAGGCCATCAACCGGCTCACCGCAAAATGATCTTCAACGCCTTCGAGCGCATGGTGGCGATGCGCTACCTGCGCGCGCGTCGCCAGGAAGGTTTCGTTTCGGTCATCGCCGGATTCTCGCTGCTCGGGATCGCGCTCGGCGTCGGCACGCTCATCGTCGTCATGTCGGTGATGAACGGCTTCCACGTCGAGCTCTTGAGCAAGATCCTCGGCTTCAACGCGCACCTGACGCTTTCCAGCAGCAGCGGCCCCGGTGTCGTCACCGACTTCGACGCCATCACCGAGAAGCTGCGCAAGGTTCCGGGCGTCGCCTCCGTCACGCCAACGGTGCAGGGCCAGGTGTTTGCCACCGGCACCCGCAGCGGCGGCGCCGGCGCGCTGATCAAGGCGGTCCGCCAGGATGATCTCCAATCCCGCAAGCTGATCGCCGCCAACATCGTCGCCGGCTCGCTGGATGATTTCGTGCCCGACGACGACGTCGCGGTCATGGGTGCCAAGCTCGCCCAGTCGATCGGCGCCGGCATCGGCAGCGAGATCACCGCGATCACGCCGATCGTCCAGACCACCATGGCCGGCCCGATCCCGCGCATGAAGTCTTTGCGCGTGGTGGCGCTGTTCGACGTCGGCATGTACCAGTATGACAATAGCATCATCTTCATGCCGCTGGAGACCGGCCAGGTCCTGTTCCAGAAGAAGGGCGGCGTGACCGATGTCGAGATCATGGCCAAGAACATCCAGGACGTGCCGGCGCTGAAGCCGCAGATCTGCGCGGCGCTCGGCACCAAGCTCGACTTCGACGGCGGCCGCGCCGCCTATTGCATGGGTGACAAGCAGGCCTATGTGATCGGCGACTGGGAACAGGCCAATGCCGACTTCTTCACCGCGGTTGAGGTCGAGCGCAACGTGATGTTCCTGATCCTGACCCTGATCATCATCGTCGCCGCCTTCAACATCATCTCCGGCCAGATCATGATGGTGAAGGACAAGGGCCGGAACATCGCCATCATGCGCACCATGGGCGCCAGCCGCGGCACGATCCTGCGGATCTTCCTGCTGTCTGGCGCCAGCATCGGCATCATCGGCACGGCCTTGGGTGTGCTGCTGGGCGCTGCCTTCGCCTACAACATCGACACGATTAAGCACTTCCTTGAGAGCTTCACCAACGTGCCGCTGTTT
>JAYSFH010000471.1:2901-3638 GCA_041913405.1 Dongia sp.
TTCCTCTCCAAATTGCCGGCGATCGTCGATCCGATGGAGGTGCTGCTGATCTCCTTGATGTCCCTGGTCCTGACTCTGCTCGCGTCGCTCTATCCCGCCTGGCGCGCCGCAAGGCTCGATCCGGTGGAGGCGCTCCGCTATGAGTAGTTCTCCGGTCCTGGAGCTGAAGGGCATCCAGCAGAGCTTCAAGGAAGTGGGCGGCGGGCGGCTGGACGTCATCAAGTCGGCCGAGCTCGCGCTCTACCCCGGCGAGATGGTGGCGCTGATCGGGCCCTCGGGCGCCGGCAAATCGACCTTGCTGCACATCACCGGCATGCTGGAGAAGCCGATCGCCGGCGAGGTCTTCGTCTCCGGCCAGTCCAGCCGCGACATGTCGGACGACCGCCGCACCGCGCTCCGCCGCACCACGATGGGCTTCGTCTACCAGTACCACCACCTGCTGCCGGAATTCACCGCGCTGGAGAACGTGGTCGTGCCGCAGATGATCGCCGGCAAGTCGCGCAAAGCCGCGCGGCCGCGTGCGGTCGAGTTGCTGGAACGGGTCGGCCTCGGCGCCCGGCTGGAGCATCGCCCCGGCAAGCTCTCCGGCGGCGAGCAGCAGCGCGTCGCGATCGCGAGAGCACTCGCCAACGCCCCGAAAGTCCTGCTGGCAGACGAGCCGACCGGCAACCTCGATCTCCATACCGCGGACGACGTCTTCGCCATGCTGACCGAGCTGGTGAAGGGCTTCGGCGTCG
>JAYSFH010000472.1:0-3636 GCA_041913405.1 Dongia sp.
GAGGACGCGCCGTTCGACAAGGTCTGCTACATCGGCTGCGGCGTCACCACCGGCGTCGGCGCGGTGATCAACACCGCCAAGGTCGAGGAAGGCGCCAATGTCGTGGTGTTCGGCCTGGGCGGCATCGGCCTCAACGTGATCCAGGGCGCCCGGCTCGCCGGCGCCAACATGATTGTCGGCGTCGATTTGAACCCGGCCCGCAAGGCGCTGGGCGAGAAGTTCGGCATGACCCATTTCGTCAACCCGAAGGAAGTCCAGGGCGACCTCGTCCCCTATCTCGTGGACCTGACCAAGGGCGGCGCCGACTACAGCTTCGAATGCATCGGCAACGTGAAGACGATGCGCCAGGCGCTGGAATGCTGCCACAAGGGCTGGGGCGTCTCCGTCATCATCGGCGTCGCCGGTGCCGGCCAGGAGATCTCCACCCGTCCGTTCCAGCTGGTCACCGGCCGGGTCTGGAAGGGCACCGCCTTCGGCGGCGCCCGCGGCCGCACCGACGTGCCGAAGATCGTCGATTGGTACATGGACAAGAAGATCAACATCGACGACCTGATCACCCACACCATGCCGCTGCAGGACATCAACAAGGGCTTCGAGCTGATGAAGGCAGGCACGTCGATCCGCGGCGTCGTGATCTACTGATCCTCCGGACCGGCACCCCAGCATAATGGCACAGAGTTTCGTACAGACCGCTTCGGCACCGGCATTGGAGACGCTCTCCCGGCATCGCTGCTTCGGCGGCTGGCAGGGCTACTACCGTCATCAGTCGCGCGAAATCGGCCTCCCCATGCGGTTCGGCGTCTACCTGCCGCCGCAGGCGGAGACCGAGCGCGTGCCGGTCTTGACCTATCTCGCGGGTCTGACCTGCAATGAAGAGACCTTCGCGATCAAGGCGGGCGCCCAGCGCCTGGCCTCGGAGCTCGGCATTGCGCTGGTGACGCCGGATACCAGCCCGCGCGGCACCGACTTCCCGGGCCAGGCGGACCACTGGGATTTCGGCATTGGCGCCGGATTCTATGTCGATGCGACCGCGCAGCCCTGGGCCAAGCACTGGCGGATGTACTCCTACGTGAACCACGAGCTGCCCGAGGTTATCGCCAACGGCTTCTCCGTCGATCCGGAGCGGCAGTCGATCTTCGGCCATTCGATGGGTGGTCACGGTGCGCTGGTCTCGGCGCTCCGCAACCCGAAGCGCTATCGCTCGGTCTCGGCCTTCGCGCCGATCTGCGCGCCGACCCAGTGCCCCTGGGGCAACAAGGCGTTCAGCGGCTATCTCGGCCCGGACAAGGCCTCCTGGCGCGCCTATGACGCGACCGAGCTGGTGCAGAACCAGCCGTTCCATGCGGAGATCCTGATCGACCAGGGGCTCGACGACGAGTTCCTGACCGAACAGCTGCACCCCAATCTGTTCGAGAAGGCGGCGGTGAAGGTGGGCCAGCCGGTGGAGCTCCGCCTCCATCCCGGCTACAGCCACAACTACTACTTCATTCAAAGCTTCATGGCCGATCATCTGAAGCGACACGCCGCCGCATTGCATCGCTAGAGGGCTGCGGCGAGCCTCGTGGGCGTACCAGGTGGAGTGGAGGCGGAATGGCCAGGCTCTTTTCCCTTCTTGTTGCCGCGTTCTCGCTGATCGCTCTTTCCTTCGGGACGGCCCAGGCCACGCCCGAGGTGCGCGTCGGCACGCTGCAGTTCGGCACGGTCAACTGGGAGCTCGGCGTCATCGGCGGCGGAATCGACCAGAAGCACGGCTTCACCTTGAAGCCGGTGGTGCTGGCCGACAAGGACGCCACCAGCGTGGCGCTGCTCTCCGGCGAGGTCGATGCCATCGTCACCGACTGGATCTGGGTGGCGAAGCAGCGCTCGCTCGGCCGCGACTTCACCTTCGTGCCCTTCTCGCGCTCGGTCGGCGCCCTGATGGTCGACCCGGCCAAGGGCTACAAGACTCTCGCCGACCTCAAAGGCAAGCGCCTCGGCATCGCCGGCGGCGCCAGCGACAAGAGCTGGGTGCTGCTGCAGGCTTATGCGCAGAAGACCGCGGACATGGAGATCGGCAAGGCGGTCGATGCGCAATTTGCGGCGCCGCCGATGCTCAATGAATTGATGCTGCGCGGGAAGCTCGACGGCGTCCTCAATTTCTGGAACTTCAACGCCCGCCTGAAAGAGAAGGGCATGGTGCCGCTGATCACCATCGGCGAGATCCTGCCCGCGCTCGGCATCAAGACCTCGCCGCCGTTGCTCGGCTGGGTGTTCAGCGAGAAATGGGCCAAGGCCAACCCCGATCTCGCCAAGGGCCTGATCGACGCCTCCTATGAGGCCAAGCAGGCGATGCAGACCGATGACGCGGTCTGGCTGAAGCTGCGGCCGAAGATGGACGCCGAGAGCGACAGCCTGTTCGAGATCCTGAAGGCCGGCTATCGCGAGGGCATCCCCGCGGGCTACAGCGAGGCCGACGTCACCGCCGCCGCGGAGGCCTTCGACCTCATGCGCAGCGTCGACCAGGAAGCGGTCGCCGGCCTCGACCGCCTGCCCGCCGGGACCTTCTATCCCGCCTATCGCCCATGAAGCTGGCCGCAGCACTCGACGTGCCGCGCCAGAGGCCTGATTGGCTCCGGCTCAAGCTGCCCTCCCTGATCGCGCTGCTGGTGCTCTGGCAGGTCTCGGCCCTGCTGATCGCCGACCCGGTCTTCCCGACGCCCTGGGCGACGTTGCAGACCGGCTATGCGCATCTGATGGCGGGCGATTTGCTGCTGAACCTCGCCGCCACCTTGGCGCGGGTCGCCGTGTCTTTCCTGTTCGCCATGGTGATCGGCAGCGCGATCGGGATCGCGCTCGGCCGCTCGCAGCCGGCGGACGCGATCTTCGGCGGCTGGCTGTCGATTGCGCTCAACATGCCGGCGCTGGTCACAATGGTGCTCTGCTACGTCTGGTTCGGCCTGACCGAGGTCGCGGCGATCCTCGCCGTCACCATCAACAAGGCGCCGACCGTCGCCGCGATCATGCGCGAGGGCGCAAGGGCGCTCGACCGGCAGCTCCTCGAGACCACCGAGGTGTTCGGCGTCTCGCGCTGGAAGGTGCTGCGCCAGGTGGTCCTGCCGCAGCTGGCGCCGAGCTTCATCGCCTCGGCGCGGGCGGGGCTGGCGCTGACCTGGAAGATCGTGCTGGTGGTCGAGCTGCTCGGCCGGCCGAACGGCATCGGCTTCCAGATCCGCACCTTCTTCAACTACTTCGACATCGCCGGCATCCTCGCCTACTCGCTCGCCTTCATCGCGGTGGTGCTGGCGATCGAGACCTTCCTGATCCAGCCGATCGAGCGCCGGACCGGACGCTGGCGGGCCGCATGATCGGCTTCCGGCTCGAAGGCATCACCCGCCGCTTCGCCGCCAATGGTGCGGAAAAGACCGTGCTCCAGGAGATCTCGCTCAGCGTCGAGCCCGGCGCATTCGTGACCGTGGTCGGCCCGTCGGGGGTCGGCAAGACCACCCTGCTCAGGATCATCGCCGGGCTGGACCGCGGCTTCGAGGGCCGCGTCGTCTGGCCCGAGGGTCGCCGGCCCAGGATCGGCATGGTGTTCCAGGAGCCGCGGCTTGTCCCCTGGCTCAGCATCCTCGACAACCTGCTGCTGATCGCCGCGCC
>JAYSFH010000473.1:0-3636 GCA_041913405.1 Dongia sp.
GCCTGTTCGGCTATTTCCGCCGCATCCAGCTGCCGCTCGCGGCGCCCGGGATCGCGGTCACCGCCTTCTTCTGCTTCATGTTCTCATGGGTCGAGGTGCTGCTGGCCAATGGCCTCACCGTCGTGGCCGCCAAGCCGATCAACGGCATCATGTCGCGGGCGGGCAGCGTCAACGCCGCCGACATCCCGCTGCTGGCCGCGGCCGGCGTTTTGGGGCTGATCCCCGGACTGGTGCTGATCGTCTTCATGCGCCGCCACCTGGCGCGTGGTTTCTCGATGGGGCGGGTGGTCTAGTTCCCGACCCACCCCGCATACCAGGCCTTGAACCGCTTCCACGCCGCTTCCAGATGCGCCTTCTGGCTCGGCGAGAGCGCGTCATTCGGATTGAGATGGAGTGCGTATTCCTGATGCCCCTCGAGCACCATCAGCTGCTTGTAGTAGAGGACCAGGTCCGGGCCTTCGTCGAAGGTGGAGAGCACGCGCATCGCCTCGTCGAGCTCCAGCGCCTTCTTTCGCGCCGTGGCATCGCCCGCCGCGGCCTTCTCGCAGAGGCTGATCAGGTGCAGGACTTCCTTCGGCAGCGCGTTGCCGACGCCGGTGATGGCACCCTTGGCGCCGCAATTGACGAAGCCGTGCACCACCTGGGTGTCCACGCCGACCATCAGGGTGAGCGTGGGATCGCCGCTGGTGATGTTCTCCGCGGCATAGGTCAGCGACTGCGCGCCGCCGAACTCCTTGAAGCCGACCAGGTTCTTGTGCTTGGCGCGGAGCGCGAAGAACAGCTCGGCCTTGGTCTCGAAGCCGTAATAGGGGCTGTTGTAGATGACGGCGGGCAGATCGACCGCCGCCTCCAGGATGCCGGCGAAATGCGCGGCCTGTGCCGTGGCCGAGGGGCCGCGCGACAGCACCCGCGGGATCACCATCAGGCCGGCGGCCCCGACCTGCTTCGCATGGGCGGCGATCGTCGCGGCCCGCATCGGGTTCTGCGCGCCGGTGCCGACCACCACCGGCACGCCGGCCTTCACCAGGGCCTCGACGCCCTGCATGCGCTGCTCGTCGGTCAAGAGCGGCCAGTCGCCCATCGAGCCGCAATAGACCACGCCCGACATGCCGAGCCCGGTGAGGTGCTTGCCCATCCGGGCCAGCGCCTCGAAATCCGGCGTGCGGTCGGCTTTCACCGGGGTCATCAGCGCGGGGATGCACCCGCGGAACACATTGGCGGCCAAGATCGTCTCCTTATCGGCAGGCTCAATTCGGGCCGGACTATAAGCCGGGCGCCGTTAGCGTTCCAGCACCGTCACGCCGTCGTCGGTGCCGAGGATCGCCTGGGCGGCGAGGCCGACGAACAGGCCGGTCTCGACCACGCCGGTGATCGCCTTCAGCGCCGCCTGCAATCCCGCCGCATCGGCAATGCGCTCGAAGCGGCAATCGGCCACCAAGTTGCCGCCATCGGTCGCGAAGGCCCTGCCATCGACCTGCCGGAGCGCGGCACTGCAACCCAAGGCTTGCAGCTTTTCGACCGCGATCTCCCAGCCGAAGGGCACCAGCTCGACCGGCAGCGGCGTCGCCGATCCCAGCTGCCGCACCCGCTTGGTATGGTCGGCGACCACGATCATCCGGGCGCTGGCCTCGGCGACGATCTTCTCCCGCAGCATGGCGCCGCCGAGGCCCTTGATGAGGTTCAGCGTGCCGTCCTCGATCTGGTCGGCGCCGTCGATGGTGAGGTCGATTTTCCGGTGCCGCGCAAAATCCGTCAGCGGCACACCAACCTTGCGTGCCAAGGCCGCGGTCCGCTCGGAACTGGGAATGCCGACGACGTCGAGGCCTTCCGCGACGCGCCGGCCGATCAGCGCGATCGCCATGCTCGCCGTGGAACCGCTGCCCAAGCCCAGCACCATCTTGTTCTCGACCGCCGCGACGGCACGCGCCGCGGCATTGCGCTTCGCGGCATCGAGGCTCGGGTCGATGCGCTTCAAGCGGCGCCCATGGTGGCGCGCCGGGCGATCTCGCGCCGGATGGCGGCGACGATGGCGTCGGGCGGCGGCGCGATATCGACCTTGATCGGCTGCTCGTCCCGCGCCGGCTCCTCGAGCTGCTGGAACTGGCTGTCGAGCAGGCTGGGGGGCATGAAATGATCCTGCCGCGCCACCAGCCGCCCGCGGATCAGGTCATAGCTGCCGCGCAGGAAGACCAGGGCGACCCGCTCCCGCGGGATGCCGTCGAACAGGATGTCGCGATACGCGCGCTTCAGCGCCGAGCAGCCGATCACCCCGGATTCGTCGTCGGCCACCAGGAGCTCGATCTTCTGCGCGATGCGCGCCAGCCAGGGCATGCGGTCGCGGTCGTCGAGCGGCTGGCCGCTCTTCATCTTGGCGATCGCTTCCGGCGCGTGAAATTCGTCGGCATCGAAATAGCCGCAGCCGAGACTCTCGGCCAGCCGCCTGCCGACGGTGCTCTTGCCCGATCCGGACACGCCCATCAGCAGGACGACGATCGGATCACCGTTATCCAGGTTCAATGCCGCCCTCTGCAATCACGCCGCCCGCGCAAGCTCCTCGGGCGCGCGCGGAGTATAGCAAGCCCGCCTGGTGCGGCGAGGCCAATTCCGCCGACCCCTTCGCGCGCAGCGAGGGGGCGAAAAGTTCCGCAGGTTAAGCACGATTCTGTGTATTTACCCTCGGAACGCCGGCATGCCATTCCGGTTTATCAGCCCATCACCGCCGGCTGTCGGTGAACAGTCAACTCATCAACTGAAACTCCGAGGAGGATCAGGATCATGCGCACCAAGATTCAAGCCGCTTCCGTGATGACGTCGGTCGCCGCCCTGTTCGCGATGGGCCTGATGGCCGCGCCGGCCGCGGCCAACGACGCCCAGGACAAGGTGATCTCGACCTACTGCGACAACAACACCGAGTCCCAGGATTGCAACGACTGGCGCTACAACCGTGCCAGCTGGAGCCCGCAGCAGTACCAGACTTTCTACATGAAGTATCAGGCCGACCCGGCCTTCCAGTCGGCCGAGGCTGAGGCTGCGTTCGGCTTGCCGGTCGGCGCCTCGGCTTCGACCTCCGAGGTCGACCCGGGCACCGCGCCGGTCAACGACAAGCTCGGCACCGCGAACATCGCCGTGCCGGTCAGCCCGAGTTCGAACACGCCGCCCGCCAGCCCGGCGGCGGGAGGCACCGTCACCAGAACGCCGACCGGCACCGTGGTGAACACGGTTCCGGAGGTGGTCGGCGACAGTCCGACCCACATCCAGGATTGCATGGCGACCTACAAGTCGTATGACCCGGCCACCGACACCTACATGGGCCTCAGCGGCGAGCGCCAGAAGTGCAAGCTCTGATCTGAGCCGATAGGCGACGACGACGGGGCCGGGATCTTCATCCCGGCCCCGTTGGTTTTGACGGCAACCTAGGCGGCGTTGCCGAGCACGCTCTTGCCACGGACCAGGTCCGGGAAATCGCTGCGATAGCGCCGCTCCAGTTCCGGCGTCAGGTCGAACTTCACATGCAGAATGTCGGGCCGCCGGCGGCGGACATGGGCCGGCAGCATGTAGGTCGTGCCCTCGATCTGCACCTCGAGCGCGCTGCCGTCGGCAACCTCGGGTGCGGCGCCATGCAGCATCGCGCCGCCT
>JAYSFH010000474.1:0-3628 GCA_041913405.1 Dongia sp.
AAGGTTGCGATCGACGACCGCAGCGCCGGGATGGTCTGGGAGGCGCATCATCTCAATTTCGAGATCTCTCGCCAGGTGAATGGAACGCTGGGCGGGACCTTGAGCGCCGACCTGCCGCAATTCGGCGCGCCGGCGCTCGCCCAGGCCAGCGTCGTCATCGACCCCAAGGCGAGCATGGTGCAGGTCGATACCGCGTTCCAGGGCCTCGACCTCGCCTCGCTCGGGCTGATCGAGCCGCAGCTCGCGGAGCTCTCGAATTCCGAGGTGATCCTCTCCGGCCACATGAACACGCGAGGGCCGATCGGCGGATTGCCCGGGCCGATCGACTTCCAGGTCAACACCGCGAACGGCACGCTCAACCTGCCCGGCAAGATCAAGGAGCCGGTGGCGCTGAAGCTGATGCAGGCGACCGGACGGATCGACTTCGGCAAGGACCTGCTGCACCTGGAGAAGCTCTCGCTCGACATCGGCGGGCCGACCATCGAGGCCAGCGCCGATGTCGATGGCGCGATGTCCGGCGCGGCCTCGGACGGCGGTGCACCGCGGCTGACGTTGAAGCTGCGGGCTGAGAAGTATCCGGCGAGCTGGATGGACCGCTACTGGCCGGCGGGGGCGGCGGCCAACACGCGGGACTGGCTGGTGCCGAACATTCCCGAAGGCATGGTCGAATGGGTGACGGCCGATCTCGCCTTGCGCCTGCCGAGCGAGGCGGGCGGCGGTGCGAAGGTCGAGCAGCTCAAGGGCGAGATGGCGACCAGCGGATTGACGGTGCATTACCTGCGGCCGATGCCGCCGATCACCGACGGCGTCGCGACCGCCACTTTCGACGCCGATTCCTTCGACGCCGACATCACCGGCGGGCGGGTCGGCGACATCAAGCTGCAGAAGGGCTATCTGCACATCACCGGCCTCGACGTCGAGGACCAGTTCATCAAGGTGGGCGGCGACGTCGGTTCGTCGCTCAAGGATGCGCTGAAGCTGCTCGACCATCCGCGCCTGGGCTATGCCTCGAAGATCGGCTTGAACCCGGACGAAGCCGGCGGCGAGGCCCAGGCTGCGCTCGATTTCGACTTCCCGGCGGAGAAGTCGCTGACCTTCGCGCGGGTGAAGATCAAGGTCGATGCCCAGGTGAAGAACGTGGCGATGAAGCGGATCCGCTTCGGCCAGGACGTGACCGACGGCACGCTCGACCTGAAGCTCGACGAGAAGGGCATGACGGTGAGCGGGCCGGTCAAGTATGCCGGCGCCGATCTCGACATCAAATGGTCGCAGGCCTTCGCCGACCAGGTCGACGTGCGCGAGTTGTTCCAGGCCAAGGGACGGACCTCGACCGGCAGCCGCGCCCTGGTCGGCTACGACTTCCGGCCCTGGGTCGACGGGCCGAGCGACGTCGATCTCAAATTCAGCCGCCGCGACGACGGGCGGGGCACGCTGGAGGCGAAGTTCGACCTGAAGGATGCCGTGCTGGCGATGGACTTCCTCAAGTGGCGCAAGCCCGAGGGCGTTCCGGCGCATGGCGCGCTGAAGCTCCACCTCAACGGCGACAAGCCGATCGACATCACCGACCTTGCGCTTGATGGCGAGGGATTCTCGCTCGCCGGCGGCGCCACCTTCGCGCCGGACGGCAGCAGCATCGGCAAGCTTGCGCTGAAGAAGGCGACCTTTGCCAACAGCGCGATCACCGACCTCGTCGCCGACTTCTCCAACAACGCGACCAATGTCTCGGTGGGCGGCGGCGTGATGGACGTCGAGCCGTGGATGAAGGAGCGCGACCAGCCGGTCACGCCCCAGGAGCTCGATGCCGAGGAGCTGAAGCCGGAGAAGCCCTATTCCATCGCCGGGCAGCTCGCCAAGGTACGGCTCTCCGAGGGCGACGAGCTCACCAACATCACCTTCGACATCCGGCATGACCCGATCTGGTGGGACAAGATCTACTTCAACGGCACGCTGCCGAGCGGCACGCCGATCGTATTCTCCTATGCGCCGATGCCGGAGGACGGCACGCACCGGCTCCAGGTCGAGACCAACGACGCCGGCGGCGCCTTCAAGACACTGGGCGTCTACGATTCGATCAAGGGCGGCCAGCTCTCCATCACCGGAACGGTCAAGGACAGCGAGCCGCACCGGCCGGTGAAGGGCCAGCTGCGCATGACCTCGTTCCGCCTGCTGCACACGCCCTTCGCCGCGCGCTTTCTCTCGGTGGCGACTTTGACCGGCCTGGTCGACGCGCTGACCGGCGAGGGCTTCCTGTTCGCCGGAGCGAGCGCCAAGTTCACCAAGACCCGCGGCAGGGTCGATGTCAGCGAGTTCCGCACCGCCGGACCTTCGATCGGCCTCACCTCCAAGGGCTCGATCGACATGGACGCCAACAGTATCGACCTCAGCGGCGCCTTGGTGCCGGCTTATGCCTTGAACAGCATCCTCGGCAACATCCCGATCATCGGCGAGTTCCTGCAGGGTGGGAAGGGCGAGGGCCTGTTCTCCGCCACCTACTCGGTCTCCGGCGACCTGAACGAGCCGAAGATCGACGTCAACGGCTGGTCGGCGCTGGCGCCGGGCTTCATCCGCAACCTGTTCGAGGGCGAGGACACCGCGCCCCTGACCGAGCGCAAGTCCAACCGGGCGACCAAGTGAACGTTGCGCTGGAACGCGCCACGGCGCCGACGCCGGAGATCGTGGCGCTGCTCGAAGAACTCAACGCTGCGCTCGACGTCGGCTATGCACCCGAGCAGAAGCACGCGCTTTCGGTCGACCGGCTGTTCCAGCCCAACATCCGCTTTTTCGTCGCGCGCCTTGGCGGCGCCGCGGTCGCCTGCGGCGGGATCGGTTTCTACGACGGCTATGCCGAGCTGAAGCGCATGTATGCAAGGCCGGAGGTGCGGGGCAGGGGCGTGGCCAAGGCGCTGCTCGCGCGGCTGGAGGCGGAGGCGCGTGAGGCGGGTGTCACGGTCGTGCGCATCGAAACTGGAAACCTGCAACGGGAAGCGATGCGGTTCTACGAGCGCGAAGGCTACGCGAGATGCGCCGCGTTCGGCCCCTACGCCGCGATGTCGCCGAACGCGATCGCCACCAGCGTGTTTTACGAGAAGCGAGTCTGACCGCGTTCGCCCGCACCCCTACTTTCCCCTTCGATCGTCATGGTCCGCGAAGGCGGACCATCCACGAATTTGCATCCGCTGCTCGCTGACATCTCGAAGGGTCGGGCCTTGCAACACGAAGCTCGTCACGCTCCAGCGAACGGAGAGCCGGTCGCGGGTCGTATGGAACCCGATAGCCTGCATGAAGAGCAGCCCAACGCTCGTCGGCGAAATCCAGGGCGAGATAGCCCAGACAGCGTTCTTCAGGTCCGCCTTGGGTCAAAAGCGGGCTTAAGAATAATCAGTTCCTCCACGAGCGCCGCATGAACTCCCACCAGTTGCGCCGCCGGGCCTGGCCAGCCGAAAGCCCAATATCTCTCGCGCGATCATAACATCCGCCGCACAGAACTTTCATGTCCACGAAGTCCATTGCGGTAGGAGTCCACTCACCACCTTCCGCAACTCGTACCTGCTCGCAGGCCGAGCACCAGGCGTCGGGCCGAGCAGCCCGCGACTCCTCTGGCCAGTGGAAGCCCACGGCAGCACCGGTG